>CAZNYY010000099.1:0-7477 GCA_964577335.1 uncultured Oscillospiraceae bacterium
TAATATTATTTTCTCGCAAGTTAAAAGTTATGCCTAAATCCCCATTTAAAAGACCTCGAGAAGAGCATGTTTTTAAAATTTAATTGCTTTTTTGGATATTTTGTATATAATAATAATGTGGTTGAAAAATCATTGGCTTTGCACGGGCTACAAAAATGGATTGATGTGCATTGCTATAGAATGGAGTTTGTTATGAATTTAATATATTTGGACAACAGTGCTACAACCAAACCCTCCCCATCGGCGGTACGGTCGGTGATGAAGGGCTTTGAGGAGTGTTTTGGAAACCCTTCATCAGGGCATTTTGTGGGTGTCAGTGCGGCGAAGGAACTTGCTGCTGCAAGGGAGATGGTAGCAAAGGCGATGAAGGTAACTTCTAATACGGTTTTTTTTACAAGCGGCGGAACATTGGCGGATAACATTGCGGTTTTTGGCGGTGCCAGGGCCGGGGTGGGCATGCATGTCGTAACTTCCTCGGTTGAGCATCCCGCAATTTTAAACAGTGTACGCACGCTGGAGGATAACGGGTTTAGGGTAAGCTATGTAAAGCCTGACCATGAAGGAGTTATCACTGCTGGGGCGGTTGCAAAGGAGCTTAGGGGAGAAACCTCCCTTGTTAGCATAATGCATGTAAATAACGAAACGGGGGCGGTTATGCCCATACGGGAAATTGCAGAAGAAATAAAGAAAAAATGCCCGAGAGCGTTTTTTCACACCGATGCGGTGCAGTCCTTTGGGAAAATCCCTTTTGAACCCCTTAAAATGGGCGTGGACATGGCATCCGTCAGTTCGCACAAGGTTCATGGACCCAAAGGTGCGGGAGCGCTTTATGTAAAACAGGGTGTTTCGTTAAATCCGTTTCTGCGTGGAGGCGGGCAGGAGCGGGGGCTTGTAAGCGGGACGGAAAATTTGCCCGCAATAATGGGATTTGCGGCGGCATGCGGTGAACTTTCGGATATAGATATCACCGAGGTTACAGAATTATCCTCCCTTTTTAAAAAAGAGATTTTAGGGATTGAGGGCGTGACAATCAACAGCCCTGAAAATGCCTCGCCCTATATTCTAAATGTATCCTTTGGTGAAATCCCATCGGAGGTTATACTAAACGCCCTGTCTACGGAAGGCATTTGCGTGTCCGCAGGTTCTGCCTGTGCTGCAAGCAAGGGTGGCAAAAGCTATGTTTTAAAGGAGATGGGTGTAAAATATACGGACAGTGCAATACGAATAAGCTTTTCCCGCACAAACACCAAGGACGAGATTTTGGCGGCGGCCGCAGCACTTAAAAGAATAATTCCCATGCTGAGTAGTGCAGTAAAGGGATATAGAAGGGATAGTTAAGTTTGAAAGAGATACTGCTGATAAAATACGGTGAAATAATCTTGAAGGGGTTAAACCGCCATATTTTCGAAAATAAACTTGTTGAGAACATTCGCCTTGTGACGGATAATCGTGCGAAGGTGTATAAATCGCTTGCCACGATATATGCAGAGCCTTTTGAGGATGAGGATATTGAAAGCATGGCGGAAAAAATATCAAAGGTGTTCGGAGTGGTGCATGTAATCCGCACGGGGGTAGTTGAAAAGGAGCTTAAAAAAATTTCATCCTTTGCGGTGGATTATTTGGGGCAAGACTTAAAAAACCACAGCACCTTTAAAGTGGAAACAAAGAGGGCGGACAAAAAATTTCCCCTAAAATCCCCCGAGGTAAGCAGATTGGTGGGAGGGGATATTCTCGGTGCATACCCTCATTTAAAAGTAAATGTAACCAAGCCCGATATTGTGGTAAATGTAGAGATAAGGGAAGCCGCCGCATATGTGTACGGTGCAAAAATTGCGGGACCCGGTGGTATGCCCTCGGGCACGAGCGGTCTTTCAATGCTGCTTTTGTCGGGGGGGATTGACAGTCCCGTTGCAGGGTATATGCTTGCAAAGAGGGGCGCGAAGATAGAGGGGGTGCATTTCCATTCGCCCCCCTTTACCGGGGAGCGTGCAAAACAGAAAGTGCTTGACCTGGCGGGGATTTTAGGGGAATACACAGGCGGTATGAAGGTGCATATGGTGCCCTTTACCGAGCAGCAGCTTTTGATGAGAGAAAAATGCCCGCCGGAGCATTTAACGCTTTTGATGCGAAGAATGATGATGATGATAGCAAGTGAGATTGGCAGGCGGAGGGGCGCTTTATCACTTATTACGGGTGAGAGTCTCGGGCAGGTTGCAAGCCAGACTATGGAGGCGCTTGCGGTGACGGATGATGCGGCTTCCATCACTTGCTTCAGACCGTTGATAGGAATGGACAAAGAGGATATTGTAAGGATTTCAAGGAAAATCGGCAGTTATGAAACATCGATACTGCCGTATGAGGACTGCTGTACAATTTTTGTGCCGAAACATCCCACAACAAAGCCAAAGCTTGAAAAAATTCTTTTGTCGGAGAGTAGGCTGGACGTTGAAGCGATGGTGAAAAAGGCGGTTGATGAAACGGAAATAATAGAAGTTTAGGAGGGATATATTTTTGAAAGCAGAAATAATAGCTGTTGGCACCGAACTTTTGCTTGGACAGATTTTAAATACAAATGCACAATTTTTGTCTGTTGAGCTTTCGCATTTGGGGATTGACGTATATTTTCAAACCGTTGTGGGGGACAACCCCATAAGGCTTAAAGAGGCACTTGGTGCGGCATTTGCCCGCTCCGACGCAGTGTTTTTGACGGGGGGGTTGGGTCCTACGAAGGACGACCTCACAAAGGAAACCACGGCGGAGTATTTTGGGCTTGGGCTTGCACTTCACGAGGAAACTTTGAATGAAATGAAAGAATATTTCGGAAAAATGCACAGGCTTATGTCCAAAAATAACGAAAAGCAAGCATTTTTACCAGAGAGCTGCCATGTGCTGAAAAACACCTGCGGCACTGCACCCGGATGCATTATAGAGAAGGATGGGAAGTATGCGGTAATGCTGCCCGGACCACCCGCAGAAATGAAGGTCATGTTTTACAGCGGAGTGAAGCCCTATTTTGAGAGGTTTAATGACACGCATATATATTCAAGGGTTTTACGCTTTTTTGGCATAGGAGAATCCGTACTTGAAGAACTGCTTTGGGATGTTATGGAAAATGCACAAAACCCGACAGTCGCCCCATATGCAAAAGAGGGGGAGGTAACCGTAAGGGTTACGGCAAAATGCAAAACCGAGGTAGAGGCTGCGGATTTAATAAACCCCGTGGCAGACGAGATAATAAATAGGGTTGGTGAATTTTATTATGCCGAGGGGGACGACGAAACACTTGCCTCCACAGCCGCAAAACTGCTTATGGAACACGGAAAAACCTTGGCTGTGTGCGAATCTTGCACGGGAGGGATGCTCGCCGCTGCGATTACGGATTTTGCGGGGATATCCTCCTCATTTTTGGAAGGGGCGGTTACATACTCAAACGAAGCCAAGATAAGGCTTGGGGTAAGCGCTGATACGATTGATACCTTCGGTGCTGTAAGTGAGGAATGTGCAATGGAGATGGCAAGCAGTATCAGAAAAAAGGCGGGAACGGATTACGGGATTTCCATAACCGGAATTGCAGGACCCGACGGAGGAAACGAGGAAAAGCCCGTGGGGCTTGTATATATTGCGGCGGATGACGGGGATGAAATTTTTGTTCGCAAGCTGTATTTTGGCGGGGATAGGGGGCGAGTTCGCCGCATTACCGTTATGAACGCCTTACACATAATAATTAAATTAGTAAACGGAGAGATGAGCAGTGATTAAACTTTGGGAAGAAAATACACCTTATTTTAAAGCGGAATACGGGCAGGAGGAGCCTTCCCTAACACCGTTTCCCGCTAAAAGCGGGGAAAGAAATGCAGCGGTTATAGTATGCCCGGGCGGCGGATACCAAACCAGAGCGGAGCATGAGGGCGGTGGCATCGCCGAATGGCTTTCAGGGATTGGGATTTCTGCTTTTGTTTTAAATTACCGTGTTAAACCTTATACATATCCTGCTATTTTGGGGGATGTTTTAAGGGCGGTGCGGCTTGTGCGGCATAATGCGGACAAGCTTGATATAGACCATTTTAAAATCGGCGTTTTAGGCTCGTCTGCGGGAGGGCACCTTTCATGCAGTGCGGCAATCCATTTTGATGATGGTGACAAAAATTCGTCCGACCCGATAGAGAGGGAAAGCAGCCGCCCCGATGCCGCAGTATTATGTTATCCTGTAATATCCTTTGAAAAGGAATTTTCTCACATGGGTTCAAGGAACAATTTTTTGGGGGATGAACAAAATGAAGGGCTAATTCACAAGTTTTCCTGTGAAAACAGCGTGAGAGAGAATACCCCGCCCATGTTTTTGTGGCACACGGCGGAAGATGCATCGGTGCCTGTCGAGAACAGCCTTATTTTTGCCGCCGCACTAAGGCAAAAAAAGATACCCTTTGAAATGCATATTTACCCCCACGGCAGGCATGGTTTGGGTCTTGCGGAGGATGTTGAAAGGGTTGGGGAGTGGACCTTATCATGCTGCGAATGGTTTAAGAGCATCGGGTTTATATATGAAATAAAAGGAGCAAATGTCCATGAAAAATCCACCAGTACAGCAACATATAACCGACACCCTTGAAACAAATTATATGCCCTATGCAATGAGTGTTATAATTTCAAGGGCAATCCCTGAGATAGACGGGTTTAAGCCCTCTCACCGCAAGCTGCTTTACACCATGTATAAAATGGGGCTTCTAAGCGGCGGCAAAACAAAATCCGCAAATGTTGTGGGGCAAACAATGAAGTTAAACCCCCACGGCGATATGGCGATATACGAAACTATGGTTCGCATGACCACAGGGAATGCGGCGCTTTTGCACCCGTATGTAGAATCAAAAGGCAACTTCGGCAAGCAGTACAGCCGTGACATGGCGTTTGCCGCACCCAGGTACACGGAGGTTAAGCTTGACCCCTTATGTGCAGAGGTTTTCGGAGATATTGACCGTGATACGGTGGATTTTACTGATAATTATGACGGCACAATGAAGGAACCCCTTCTTTTGCCTGTTTCCTTTCCAAGCATACTGT
Source organism: uncultured Oscillospiraceae bacterium (assembly GCA_964577335.1). Taxonomy (GTDB): domain Bacteria; phylum Bacillota; class Clostridia; order UMGS1883; family UMGS1540; genus CAZNYY01. The sequence continues at coordinate 5,059 of CAZNYY010000099.1, forward strand.
TAAATTCCAATCAGGGTATTGCAGTTGGTATGGCAAGTAATATATGCAGCTTTAACCTTAGGGAGCTTTGTGAGGCTACGGAGGTATTTATTAAAAATCCAAGTGCCGACCTTACAGAAATTCTTAAAGCGCCTGATTTTTCGACAGGCGGTTATATAATTTACAACCGTTCGGAGCTTGAGGAAATTTACAAAACCGGCAGAGGCGGCTTTAGGCTGCGCTCGAAATACAGGTTTGACAAAAAACTAAATTGTATTGAGGTTTTTGAAATACCGCACACCACCACCAGCGAAGCCATAATAGACAAGATTATTGAGCATATAAAAGGCGGGAAAATTAAAGAGATTACCGACGTGCGGGATGAAACCGATTTATCGGGGCTTAAAATAACCTTTGACCTGAAAAGGGGTACGGACCCTAAAATGCTGATGACAAAGCTGTTTAAACTGACCACCCTTGAAGATGTGTTCAGTTGCAATTTTAACATTTTGATAAATGGCTCCCCCAGAGTTATGGGTGTGCATGAAATTTTGGATGAATGGACCCGCTTTCGTACAGGATGCGTTAAAAGACGCATCGGCTTTGATATCAAAAAGATGAAGGAAAGACTTCATCTGCTTTTGGGGCTTAAAAAAATACTTTTGGATATTGACCGTGCTATAAGCATAATTCGTAACACTGAGGAAGAAAGCATGGTTATACAAAACCTTATGGAGGGTTTTGATATAGAGCAGGACCAGGCCGAATACGTTGCGGAAATAAAGCTGCGCCATATTAACCGTGAATACATCCTAAAGCGCACAAGCGAAACAGATGAGCTGGCAAAAGAAATTGAAAGGCTTGAATTCGTGCTGGGGAACGAAAAAGAAATAAGAAAGATTATTATTGCCGACCTGCGCTCGGTATCAAAAAAATATGGGAAGGAGCGCAAAACCGAAATTTTGCACGAGGATGATGTGATAGAATACAAAGAGGAGGAGTTTATAGAAGATTACAACCTAAAAGTTTTCTTCACAAAGGAAAATTACCTCAAAAAAATCTCTCTTGTATCCCTGCGTTCCGCTTCCGAGCAAAAACTTAAAGAGGGTGACAGTATTGTAAGTGAATTTGATTCGGTAAACACGGCGGAGCTTTTGATGTTTTCCGACAAGCAAAATGTATATAAAATGAGACTGCATGAGATAGCCGACTGCAAGGCAAGCGTTTTGGGAGAGTATCTGCCCAATGTTTTGGGGTTGCCGGAGGATGAAAAAATTGTTTATGCAGTCCCCACAACGGATTATACGGGGCATATACTTTTTGCTTTTGAGAACGGCAAAATATCGCAAATCGAAATGTCGGCTTATCAAACCAAACAAAACCGTAAAAAGCTTACAGGTGCATACGGGGGAGCATCCCCCCTTGTTTCTGCGGTGTTTGTAGGGGAGGATACGCTTATGACGGCGTTTGCCACCTCGGGAAAGGTGTTGGCGTTTGGTTCAAGTTCGGTGCCTGTTAAAGTAACCAGAAGTTCACAGGGGGTTCAGGTTTTAAGGCTTAACAAGGGCAGTTCGCTATCAAGGCTTTGCGAGGCCGAAATCTCAGGTCTTAAAAACCCCGAGGCTTATAAAACAAGAAAAATCCCTGCGGGCGGGTTTTACCTGAAGGATGAGGATGACCCTCAAACAACTATTTTCAGCATTTGACGGACGAGGATGTGTGCGATAAAACCTTTGGAGGTGAAGAAACTGAATAATCCATACAGACATAACTGCAATACCTGCACTAACAAATGTGATGGCAAAAGCAAAGGTAATTATATTTTTTCAAATGATGTGGAGTTTTCTGAATTTTTTGAAAAACGTTTAATATTGAAAATAAATAATTCAGACCGTTTTGCACAGAAAACAGAGATTGTTGGATATCCTGATGTTGAAGTATTCAAATATAAAAACGGACCTCTTGTATGTTACACTGAAGTGAAGGCTCAGCGCAGAACTTTTATGAAAGTGGCAGAAATGCTGCCGGAGAGTGATTTGGTTGCGTCCGAAACTGTAGCCTTGAATTGGTCTGATTTGAACAGATATTTTGAAATAGGCAGGGAAATAGATGTACCCATATATGTTTTATGGGTATTGGCGGAAAGACCCTGTGTTTTAGGCGAAAAACGTGAGATGGCATTCTTCCAGGATCTAAAGGTGCTGGAGCAAATTTACAACCATTACAGGGACAAGAGGAGATTCAAAAGAAGAAGCGGATTTGGAGATGTGGTCGATGGCAAGCATAAGGGTGTAGTAGTTAACTATCATTTTAGTATAAATGAGTTGAAGGCGTTTACAATTAATCAAATTATATGAAGAGGGGATAACTGCCAGTGGGGAAAAACGTAATAATATGCGGGGACAGCATAGCCGAAATGAAAAAGCTTCCGGATAACAGT
>CAZNYY010000100.1:0-7472 GCA_964577335.1 uncultured Oscillospiraceae bacterium
GCTTCATGCCAAACATAAATACAGCGACTCCACCTAACATAAGCAGTAAATTCATTAAAATATCCATTGTATTTCTCCCTATATTTATTATTTATTTGTTGATGTGATATTTGTCATAGTTAATACCTGTGAATTGGAATAGGTTTCGACTATATTATTATAGTTTAATTTTAAGCAAATTTCAAGGAAAAGTTGCAATTTGCTTATTTCACCCCATTCCCCACAGAACCAACTATGGCGAGCCGATGGTCTACTATGAGCGAAAATGCTTATCGATGCTATCGACCGCAACTACTGCTCAAAATAGATGTACTGAAAATTTGGACAATAAAAATCGCCCTTAGCACAAAACTAAGAGCGAAAATGCTCGCCGGTGCTACCGACTGGTCGGAGTGGTAGTAACACCACTTTTGCCAAACCCCAATAAAATCAAAAGTTCACAGGTAATTAACAAGCCGTATTTAGTACAAATAACACCTTATTTGTTAATTATTATCCAGTATCTTCATCATAATTTATCAAACCCTTTAAGATACAGCATATTCAAAATCGTTCCATTGCTTTTCCACCAATTTTTGCTGACTGCCCACTCTTCAGGATAATCATTCCAACTCCACGGGATGTCCCACGAACCATCATTTTGTTGCGATTTCAAAATATATTCGCATTCATACTCTGCAATGTGGCGATTATTATGATAAAAGATACTACCGCGGGAATTGAAAAATTGTGACGGTTTACAAATATACCCTGTTTCCCATTGTGCAGTATCCATAGTAATACTATATTCCACTTGCTCAATAAGTCTTGCTTTTAGTGCCTCAATATCAAAAAGATCATTTGCACCGGCTTCCATGCAATATTGCAACAAACGCATATGGCAAGCTGCCGTATGCATATCCTTTAGTAAGTCTTGTCCGATGTATGCGTCAAACGCTTCTTTTGCAAGCCTGTTGCCAAGTTGATACAACTTGCTTGATTTATCTGCAAAACGTATTACGAAACCTATTAAACAAGCAGTAGGATTATAGTCATTATGACAAGTGCTGTCGCTCTGTGTATGCCACCAAGGTGCATGGGGAAAGTCATTGTTGCTTTTTATTGTGTTATTCCACAAATGCCCATCAAAACTTTCTCCGCTATTAAGATAGTGTAAAATTTTTTGAATAATAGAATGTGTACTATCGGTGAAATTGATTTCACGCAATATTTCCGTCGCTACCCATGTTTGAATTGGAGAGGAGTTTGGGTTCCATGCATCTGGCTCTATTGCATGACCGAATCCACCATCCTCATTTTGATATGCTGTCAGTGTCGCAAGCACAGCATCCTTGCTGCCGTTATCAAAGTGATATTGCCAGCGGGCAATATCCAACGGTCGAGCATTGCGATAAATAAAAATACGTGCCTTTTGATATGTCTTATTAAACATATTATCATATCCTTATCTTTATCTTGCATTTAATTGGTTCTTCAATATATTTATTACCATTGATATAACTAAAATAATCATACCACATAAACAAAAAGAAGTCCACCATTTTACAATAATAGACTCAATAGACTTCTTTCGACAATGAAGTTACTGCTCAAAATAGATGCACTGGAAATTCGTGCAATAAAATTCGCCCTTAGCACGAAACTAAGAGCGAAATTGGGTGCAGGCTCAGCCTGCTGTATAAGGCTGACGAAATAGATGCAGGCTATTTTACTTTGCATTTTGCCTTTACCAATAAAAAATCAGGCTTGTGAAAATATTTTTTGTATGCCGGATATTGCTCCATAATTTTTTCGTCCGGCACAGGTTCAAGCACTTTTTCTATAATAAACCCTCCATTAGTTAGCGAATTGAAAATGGATGAAATTGAGCGATGATATTTAATAACATTATCAACAAGCCAGTGTGTTTTTCTTTCGCCTAACATACTGTAATCCGTAAGATTGTAATGTAATATATTTCCTTCATTATCTCTTGACCAATACTTTTCTTCTTTTAACGCCGTTGTAAAAGGATGCTCTTGCGAAAAAATAAATGTTCCGTTATCGTTTAATATATCAAATATTTGCTTTAACAATTTGTCGAAATCCTCTATGTAATGCACGGCAAGCGAGCTCACTACAACATCAAACTTTTCTTTTAATAAGGATAAATCATTCATGCTCATATGCGAAAAGATTACATTTTCACATTTGTTTTCTTGGTCGGCGACAGCAAGCATTTTCGTGGAAATATCAATACCCACAACTTTTGTTGCACCCAATCCAGAAAACGCTTTGCCATTTTCTCCGTAACCACAGCCTAAATCAAGTACGGTCTTTCCTTTCAAATCCGGGCAGAGTGAGAATAGAGCAGGCTTTTCAACGATAATATTAGCGGACGATGGATTTCCCCTCAGTTTTCTATATTCATCAAAAAATATTTGATTATCGTAAATGTTTTGTTCTTTCACAGCATCATGCCACCCAATATAAATGATTTTGATTATTATTTTAACACACAAATCCAAATTTTGCAATACAAAAAAGATGCCGAAACATTTTTCGACATCTTTCGACAATGGTGCGGATAAAGGGACTTGAACCCCCATGGAATTGCTTCCACATGGACCTGATGGTAGTGTCACCTTGGTGATAAAATTATTCATATTTCAGATGGTTGTAAATTCGTGTAATTTCTGATTCCCAAAATCGTCACTCGGATGATAGCTGTTCATTATTCTGTGTGTCTGCTTCCATTGAATTTTTATTATTATCGGAAATTGTATTGACGTACAGCTTGTTCCACGACAAGAGAAACTTCCTTTTCTTATTATATGTCTGAAGCATAGCTTCGGCGAAGCCTAAAGAGCCTGCCTTGCGTTCTTTAGCTGTTCTGACCAGTTCTTTGACAGACATAGCACCGACCTTTTCTTTAAAAATATCGTCGTTTAGAGCATCTCCATATGCTATCACCAATCTGCTGATTCCGTTTAGAATATTGGCAGACAATGAATTTTTCTCACCTTCCCATGTGCCGATACAAAGCCGAAGCACCCGATCCAAAACATGAAAGCCATATCGGTCATGAATACGTTCTATGGTTCCTATGGCACAAATACCTCCATGTTCTGTCGTGGACGAAATGGTCAGTCCGTAGGATTCAACAAGCGACTTTATTATTAGGTGCTTATCGCTTCCCGCCTCAATATTTGCCATAAAAATTTCATAAGGCAGTAGGGGTTTTACATATTTCATCTGATTTGCAAAAATGTCTGCTTCATGGTTGTATTCAAGATCGTCATATATCATACACCAGACAGGTGTTTCTCTGGAACCGGAAACCAGAGCAACAATTTCAATTGTATGCTGACCGTTGAATACATAATTTATACCATCTCTGCGGCTAACCTTTACTGGATTTATCTGATACAAATCGAAGTTTTCAGCAGTTCGCTGTATATGCAAGCTTTTCAAACTGCGCTGATAGTCTTGGTTGGATACCAGGTTTTTTATTGGTATTTGTTCAAAATGAACATTAGGTACAAATTGATGTAACTTTTCCATTATATCTCCTCCCTCAGGGCAGCCAGTGTGTCGGCGGCTTTTTCTATTAACGTTGTGAGATGTTTTGCTAAATTGTTTTTTGCCCCCTTTGAAGCGTTCTGGAAATCAGCATTTTTATGTGAGCGGCAGACAGAGCTAACCCATGAGGGAATTGTAAGTGCAAGGCTGGTAAGTTCTGCGTCAGGATCATAATCTGGCATTGTTTTTACTGAAACTGTCGGACTGTTATGAGATAAAACTTTAGTAAGCTTACCCAAATGTTGTATCCCTGATGGTGCATCCAATAATCTTGTTTCTACCTGTTTTATATCCTCCTTTGTCATTTTTGATAGTGTTACAGTATTATTATGGGATATTTTAATTTCACTCGCAAGTATCTTTTTTGCCATTTCAAGGTTCTTGTCGGATAATACGTCCACTGCGGCTGTATATTTTTCATACAGTTTGACAGTCATAAAGGAAACACCATATTCTTTCCCCAAACGAATGGCTGTGTGTGTCATGCAGGCATCTGTATTTGTGTCGGTACCTAGTGGACCAAAACGATTAAAATAAACCTTGTTTTGGTTACTCAACTGTTTTTCCGCTTCAAACCTTTTCCCGATAAGATACTTTCGCATTTCCTCCGTCAGATTGGGTAGTTTAAGAAAATTTGTGCATGCATCTGAAATTGCCGTGCAGTCACAATCTGTATTTTCATACGACCACATCGTGAACGTTTTTAGAATTTCTTCTATTTTCAAATGATAGTCACTCATAATATTCCTCCTCTACATTTATAGAAAATACCGCCATTGTTTTATCTGCAGTCAAATCGCCATAAATCCTGTATATTTGTTTGTTATCCAAAAAAGGGCATATATTCTTAATTGCAAGTACAAGGCTTTTGCTGTGAAACTCGAAGGATTTTGTATTTGTTGCTGTATTCCAATGGATTCTATGAATGAGATGGTCGGAGTGCAAGCCGGTGCATAAGGCAATGGTTTTCGCTGCCGGGTTTACAAGAAACTGTATATATTCCGGCTTTCCTAATAAATATAAAGTTTTCCTATGTATTCGGATCCGATGTTTTTTGAAATCAATTGCTATTACGGGCTTATTGGTCGTAAGACTTTTCATAAGACTTATCCTCCGAAGAATTTTTAATCTCGAAAACAGCGTAACCTTCAAAAATATTAATCTGCAGGGATTTCCGATGCTCTTCCACAGTCAGACCAAATTGATTCTGCCACTCTGCCGGAAATGAGGGGGTCCGTGACGTTTTTTGTTTTCCATCCCCTCGCAAAATCCTCTGAAATATTTCCGGGGTTTTTAGGTCAAACATAAACAGTAGCTCTTCTTGGGAACGTATCAGTTTTCCGAGCAGTTTGTAGCGGTAATCAGGATTCCATTCCATAAGCTCTACAAGCTTTGCGAAAAATATTCGACAGCTGATTTGTTTTGGTCGTCGTTTTTTCCCGGTTGTCGAGCACCAAAGAAAAGAGTCTTTTGCATCCTCGTCACAGGGTTTTACAGCTAATTTTTTATCCTCGGTGCTAATTAGAATCTGGACATATTGGGTATCCGGAAGTTTTTTGACACATGCAGTATTGACATAAACCTTACACTTATTAAATGTAATAGATGGTTCATGTGTATGTGCAAAAAATTCTCCCCGCACGACTTGATAACCCTCATAGCTGAAGCTGTCGTCTTGTATTATATTGTCATTCATAGCTTGTCTCCTGTTTAATATCTTTTAACAATTTCTGGATATTCTCATATATTTCTTTACTGCCGGATATGTCCCACTGCGGTTCATCAAAAGCCGGTTTTCCTTGGTTGGAAATATCCCATATTCCGTCTTTGGCAAACGCTGCAAGCTCTCTTGCCTGTGCATGGCGATAATAATTGTTCCCAAAGTTACAAGTCCATCTGGGTGGATAAGCAATCACTTTATTTTGTGTGTGGGCAATGGGTTTGTCAGAATTATTTTCCATAATATTCTTTGGTATGAAAACTTCCGTTTCACACATGTCAAACAGCATTACCGCTTCCTCATCTTCTTGTTGTCGAATACCACGAACTCGATATTTATAGTCTGTATTCCACCCGAAAAGCTCATAGAGTGCACCCAAATATGCCATTCCCCTTACCTCTCTTGAAACAGATTTCCCATTAGATAATTTTGCCCACTGTATACTGTTTCGGGTCTGTTCATTTAATGGGCGGACAGCAAGAAGCTGCTTCTGCGGATGCACCAAAAGTTGAATGTGACGCAATCCACCAAGCTTGTTAATACAGCCTATACTAAAATTTATTGTTTTATTTGAAAAAGTAGCGGATATTTTTTGTGCGGTTTCAAAGAATTGTGAGCGTGCAATTTCAAAACTACGCAAATCAAAATCCCCAGACTGAACCGTTATCTGCATTTCTTCTTCGTTGTCACATGGCTTGATACCGCCGTATGCAGAGGCGGAGGCAGAATTATAATGTTCAGCATTAAAGCCTGCCCATCTTGGATGCACAAATACAAAACCACTCAGTGCTCCATCGGAAATGACTGTAAGCTCCGGCAGGAATCCTCTGTTACCATATTTGGCATTGCTGATTAGATGCTGGACAGCTATGAATTCGGCTCTTGTAATAATTGCTTCATGGGTGTCTTTAAAGCGCCGTTGGTCACGGTTTCGGCGGTTTTTTTGTGATTTATGGTCAAGATAGTTTGGGGTCCACGTTTTTCGGGTAATAACGTCGCCACAGTGACGTTCATTTTGCAGAATTTGTAGGACGGAACCGGCCGCCCAATCTGTATTGCCCTTTTTTGTTCTTGCACCAAGCTGTGAGAGTGTATCTGCTATCTGCGTGCATGTGTAACCATAGAGATACATATAGAATATCAGGTGCACGATTTTTGCCTCTCGCCTATTAATAATTAAATCTCCATCCTCGTCCCGGTCATACCCCAAAAGGGGCGGCGTGAGCAAAATTCCATTTTCAAAGCGCATATTGATAGAAGCGTTCATACTCTCGCTTTTATTGCGACTCTCTTCCTGTGCTATGGTTGAAATGATGGATAACAGCATTTCACTGTTTTTATCCAAAGTGTGTATGTTTTCCGTTTCAAACAGAACACCCACAGGAGGCTGCAGTGCGGCAAGCTGGCGGGCATGTCCGATACAATCCAGCAAATTTCGTGCGAAGCGGGAAACACTTTTGGTAACAATTAAGTCTATTTTACCAAGGCGACAGTCTTCAATCATACGGACAAATGCATCCCTATGCTGCAAAGATGTGCCTGATATGCCCTCGTCTGCATAGACTTCCGTCAAAATCCATTTGGGATGCCTGCGTACCATGTCCTCGTAATAATTTTTTTGCAGTTCAAAGGATGTGGTTTGACTCAAGTCATCAGTAGACACCCGGACATAGACCGCAACTCGTTTTTCATCGTCGCTCTCATGGAGTCCCTTTTGGGGCAAAGCAGGAATAAATTCAACTTCGCCAGTGTTTACACCTTTATACCTTTGGCGTATTTTGTCTTTTTTCACGCCAACATTCGCACGACCATCATCTTTGTTCATTCGTCTATCTCCTTTACAAAACTACTTTCGTATATTATATTTCTTTATTATGAAAAAGAAAATAAACTATAAGTTAAATGGTTAACCATTCGTTTATTTTCTTCTAAATATTTATGAAGGGATTGGTTTATGTGGGAATTAATTTAGTAACCCTCGGAAAAAGAATTAAGGAGAATCGCTTGAAAAAAGACTTTTCTCAAGCGGAGCTTGCAGAACTTATTGATGTGTCAGTAGTTTTTATAAGCTATGTTGAAAATGCTAAGAGACATATGAGTCTTGATGTGCTTATTCGCATAGCAAACGTTTTGGAAGTTACTGCTGATGAATTACTGGCGGGAAATCAAATACACGACCATACGCAGTATC
>CAZNYY010000101.1:0-7467 GCA_964577335.1 uncultured Oscillospiraceae bacterium
GAACCGCATATTACAACACATTTTTTGTAATACGGCTTGTATACACCTCTGTTTTTGATATGATTACGGGACAGGTGAGTTTGGGTGATGTTGCGGGACCCGTGGGTATTGTGGGAGAGATAGGCAATGCGGCACGGCAGGGTGTGCTTGATGTTTTGAATTTTGCGGCGCTTATTGCCGTAAACCTCGGTGTTATAAACCTTCTTCCGCTTCCTGCACTCGACGGCGGACGTATATTTTTTATAGTGATTGAAAAGATAAGGCGGCGCCCTATAAAGCCCGAGCATGAGGGTATGGTGCATTTTATAGGACTGGTACTTTTGATGATACTGATGGTGGTAATAACGTATTCGGACATATCGAAGCTTTTTACCGCCAGATAGGGAGATAATATGAGCAGAAAAAATGCGAGAGAGGATGCTTTTCGGCTGATTTTTGAAGGAATGGTCAACAGTGACGATGCAAACGAGAGGCTGGAAAGATATTTTGGAGAGGTGGCAGACCCGTGTGACGACTGCGCCTTTGTAAACAAGCCCGCAAAAGGCGACAATGATTTTGTGCGCAAGGTTTTTTTGGGGGTAGAGGAGAAGCGGGAACAGCTTGATGCTGTTATTTCATCATGCCTTAAAGGATGGGAACTGGGGCGTATTTCGAAAATCAGCACTGCGGCAATGCGACTGGCGGTTTACGAGATGATGTATGTGGATGACGTGCCAACGGGCGTGTCCATAAACGAAGCGGTTGAAATTGTAAAGAAATATGATAACAAGCAGGCGGGGGCATTTGTAAACGGTGCCCTGTCCTCTGCGGCAAAACAAATGGTGAGTGATGATGGAAATTAAAGCGGCTACGGTGAGCCAGATAACTTCATACATTAAGTCGGGCTTTGAAAATGATGAGCTTTTGCAGCATCTTTGGATAAGCGGTGAGATATCAAATTTTAAGTTGCATTATTCGGGGCATATGTATTTAACCCTCAAAGACGAGGGAGCGGTTATAAGGGCGGTAATGTTTCGCAGTGCCGCCGCACGCCTTAAATTCAAGCCTGAAAGCGGTATGAAGGTGCTGTCAAGAGGGCGAATTACAGTGTATGAGCGTGACGGGCAGTACCAGCTGTACATAGACGAAATGCGCCCCGAAGGGGTGGGCGATTTATATGTTGCCTACGAACAGCTTTTGGCAAAACTAAAGGCCGAAGGTCTGTTTGATGAGGACAGGAAAAAGCCAATCCCTAAATTTCCCCAAAGGATAGGGGTAATCACAAGCTCCACGGGGGCTGCGGTGAGGGACATTTTGAATGTTCTAAAACGCAGGTATAAGCTTGCGGATGTATATGTATACCCTGTTTTGGTACAGGGAGAAGGCGCATCGGAACAAATTGCGGGTGCGATAGAATATTTTAATGAAAACCGGGCGGCAGATGTGCTTGTTGTGGGGCGGGGCGGCGGTTCGATTGAGGATTTATGGGCGTTTAACGAGGAGAGGTCGGCAAGGGCTGTTGCGGCATCCGAAATACCGGTAATATCCGCAGTGGGGCATGAAACGGATTTCACCATATGCGATTTTGCGGCGGATTTACGGGCGCCCACACCTTCTGCGGCGGCGGAGCTTGCGGTTTTATCTTCGGACGAGGTTTTGACGAGGATAAGAAGTATCAGTGCATCGCTTGAGGCGCAGCTTGTAAAAAGCCTTAGGTTTAATAGGGACAAGCTTACAAGAATTGCGGAGGACCCGAGGTTTACCCGCTTTTCATCAAGAATAGATGATGCAAGGATAGCGCTTGATGCAAATATTGCGCTGCTTGAGAGGGCGGCAAAAAAGGTGATTGCCGACAAGAGTGAGGGACTTAGTATTTTGGGCGCATCTTTGGATGCACTCAGCCCCCTCAAGGTTTTGGGCAGGGGCTATTCGGTTTCGATAGATGAGGGCGGTGCCGCGGTTCGTGATGCGGCGGCACTCAAAAAAGGCGAAAAATTAAAGCTTATTTTCAATCGTGGCAGTGCCGAGTGTGAGGTAATATCGGTATCGAAAAAGCAGATAAAAAGGAAAAAATAAATTGTGAGCGGGCAAGGATTTAAGTGCTTGCGGCAGAAATGGAGTTTAAGATGGCAAAACTTAGTTTTGAACAGTCAATGAAAGAACTTGAAGATGTGCTGAAAAAGCTTGAGGGCGGTGAACTGCCGCTTGAACAGGCAATTGGTGAGTTTGAGAGGGGAATTTCACTTGTGAAAAAATGCCAGGGAATGTTAAATGATGCCGAGCAAAAGGTGATGCTGCTTTTGCAAAAGGACGGAGAAACGGTGCTAGAGCCGTTTGGAGAAAACGGATGAAATTAAGTGAGTATATACAAAGCAAAATAAAACTTATTGAGGACTATTTAAAAGAAATTGCCCCTGTGGGCAACAAATTATATGATGCGATGAGTTACAGTCTTTTAGCGGGTGGTAAAAGAGTAAGACCGCTGATTACGCTTTTGGCTTGTGAGGCAATGGGCGGCGATGCGCATTCTGCCTTGCCCTATGCGGCGGCTGTGGAAGCGGTACACACATATTCCCTTGTGCATGATGACCTTCCCGCAATGGATAATGACGATTTGAGGAGGGGTATGCCCACCTGCCACCGAAAATTTGGCGAGGATATTGCCATTTTAGCGGGGGATGCGCTTTTAACGTGGGCGTTTGAGCTTATATCATCGGCAGGTAAACCCGAAAAGAGCTGTGCCGCTGTAGGTGTTTTGGCAAGTGCCGCAGGAATGAGAGGTATGGTGCTTGGGCAGTCACTTGACATGGAGGGGCAGAAAACCCTTGAAGGACTTTTGGATATGTACGCCAAAAAAACGGGTGCGCTTCTTTCTTCTTCTGCCGCTTTGGGCGTGATTATGGCAGGGGGCAGAGGGGATGAACTTGATGATTACAGCAAAGGCATAGGTCTTGCGTTTCAGATAAGGGACGATATTTTGGATGTTTACGGTGACGAGGATTTAACCGGGAAAAAGACAAACAGTGATGCAGCAAACGAGAAAACAACTGTTTTGTCCTTTATGAGCCGGGAGAAAGCGGAAAAAGCTGTTGCCGAACATACCGGAAAAGCAATTAACAGCTTGGGGTTTTTGGGCGGGGAAGCAAAGTATTTAAAAGAAATTGCCATGTTCCTTATCGGAAGAGAGGGTTGAAGGTAGATGGATTTTTTTGAAAGTATTTTACAAAACAAAGTATTAATCACCTGCATTACGGCATATTTTTTGGCGCAGTTTTTAAAGGTTGTAATTGTGCTTGTTGAACAGAAAAAGATTGATATAGGCAGGTTCTTCGGGTCGGGAGGTATGCCGAGCAGTCACACGGCTTTTGTGGGTTCTCTTGCAACGGCGATTGGGCTTTCCACAGGGTTTGACAGTGTTGAATTTGCGATAAGTGTTACATTTGGAATAATAGTCATGTATGATGCTTCGGGTGTGCGGCGGGCGGCGGGCGAACATGCAAAGGCAATAAATATGCTGGTTGACAGTATGTACCACCATGACAAAAAGAAAGAGGAGGAAGCTTTTAAGCATTTTAAAGAGCTTTTGGGGCACACTCCTTTTGAGGTTTTGGCGGGCGGCGTTTTAGGAATTGCAGTTGCGCTTTTGATGATGTAATAATCTTTGCCATGCTTTAATAAACTTTTAAAAAGGGGGATGACAAATATGTTTGTTTGCGCTGTAAACGGAAGCCCTAATTTGGCGGGCAACACCTCATTTTTGCTAAAAAGTATATTGGGCAGACTTGAGGAGGCAAAAATAGAAACAGAAGTTGTAAACCTTCACAGGGCGGTATCTTCATTGAAAAAGCCTTACTGCACGGCATGTTCCGACTGTCAGGGCAGTTGCTACATGGGGACGGAGCTTGAGGAAGTTTACGAGGTGATGAAAAGGGCGGATGTAATTATTTTGGGCAGTCCGGTGTATTTTGGCGCACCAAGTGCCCAGATTAAAACACTTTTTGACAAGAGCCGGGTGCTTAGAAGCGGCAGGGAACTTGTGGGGAAATACGGTGCGGCGGTGTCGGTAGGCGGTTCAAAATACGGCGGGCAGGAGCTTGTAGTGCGGGCGATGCATGATATGATGCTGGTGCAAGGGATGTACATTTTGAACGACGGCAGCCGTCAGGGGGATGCCGGGCACGGGGGAGTTTGTGCGCACCGTCCTGCGGCGGAGGATGATTTTGCCACAAAGCGTTGTGAAATAATGGCACAGAGGATTATAGAACTGAGGGATACTCTTGATAAACCCTGATAAGGAGGGACTATGAATATAAGAGAAAGGCTTGAGGAACTTGAGAAAAGTACCCTGTCACCGTATGCCGCATTATCAGCAAACACAAAGGGAAGGCTGTACCCGTCGGAAAAATGCGAAGTGCGGACGGAGTTTCAGCGTGACCGTGACAGGATATTACATTCAAAGGCATTTCGGAGGCTGAAACATAAAACCCAGGTTTTCATCTCCCCCGAGGGGGACCATTACAGAACAAGGCTTACCCATACGCTGGAGGTTTCGCAGATTGCAAGGACAATTGCAAGGTCACTGCAGCTAAACGAGGACCTGACAGAAGCTATGGCGCTGGGACATGATTTGGGGCATACCCCGTTTGGGCACGCAGGAGAGAGTGCCCTCGACGAGGTTTGCCCCTTTGGGTTTAAGCATTACGAGCAAAGTCTTAGGGTTGTGGATAAGCTTGAAGAGGGCAAAGGTTTAAACCTCACTTTCGAGGTGCGTGACGGAATAGAAAATCACACGGGGAAAAAGCGGGCAAAAACCCTTGAAGGGGCGGTGCTAAAGCTTGCCGACAGGATTGCGTATATAAACCATGATATTGATGATGCGCTGCGGGGCGGCGTTATAAAAGAAAGTGAGTTACCAAAGGACTGCGTCCACATTCTTGGGAAAACCCACGGGGAAAGAATAGACACCATGATTAAAAATGTTATCGAAAGCAGTATTGACAAGCCGTTTGTAAAAGCTGACGGCGAGATAGCGGATGCGATGGCAAAAATGAGGGAATTCATGTTTGAGCGGGTGTACATTGGTTCCGCCGCAAAGCTTGAGGAAAACCGTGCAAAATATGTTGTAAAAAAGTTGTTTGCATATTTTGCCGAAAATACGGAAGAAATGCCGCCTTCATTTTTTGAGGGTGAGAAGCAGGAGCCGTGGCGTCTTGCGGCGGACTACATAGCGGGCATGACTGACAGGTATGCAATGTACAAATACGAAAGACTTTTTCTGCCAAAGGCATGGTACAAGCATTAATTTTGCATAAAAATACAATTTATGGCTATAATTATGGTTAAATGCAAACAATATATGCGAGGGTGCATATATTGGAAACCAAAAAAGTTTGTAAAAAAAGAAGGATTTATAGGAGCAATGTCGAATTTAAAACAAAGAGAATGAGAGCAGGTGCTATAAATAAAATTTTATCAGGGAGAAATGATATGGCCGAAAGAATTCCGGTACAGCTAATACAGGAAATCATAATGGCCAACGACTTAGCAGACCTTGCGGGCAGCTATATAAGCCTTAAGCGGAGCGGCTCGTCACTTGTGGGATTATGCCCGTTTCATAAAGAGAAAACCCCGTCTCTTCACGTCAGTCCCGACAGACAGCTTTTTTACTGCTTTGGCTGTGGTGCAGGCGGAAATGTTGTTGACTTTGTGAAAAATATTGAAAATCTTGACTTTGTGGAGACAGTTCGTTTTTTGGCACAGCGTGTTGGAATGACTGTAAAAACAGAGGGGTTTTCAAAAGAGGATAGGGCGAGGTATGAGAAAAAGCAAGAGGTTTTTAATGTAAATGTTGCCGCCGCTCGATTTTTTAGGGACAGGCTTTTGTCCGCTGAAGGGGCGGGTGCGAGGGAATATGTTAAAAAACGTTCACTTTCTCAATCCGTTATAAATACCTTTGGTATAGGCTTTGCGGACCCCGGGTGGGATACGCTTACAAAACATTTAATCTCTGAGGGGTACAAGCGTGAGATTTTGGTTGAGGGTGGTCTTTCCGTCTTCGGTGAGGGAGGGAGGATTTACGATAGGTTTCGAAACAGGCTCATGTTTCCCATAATAGATGTAAGGGGCAATATCTTGGGGTTTGGCGGAAGGACGCTTGGGGAGGACCGTGCAAAATACCTAAATTCTCCGGATACGCCTGTTTTCAATAAAAGAAATAACTTGTTTGCGCTGAATTTTGCAAAAAACTCCGGGACGGGAGAGCTTATTTTGGTAGAGGGCTATATGGATGTTATATCCCTTTATCAGCAGGGCATAAAAAATGCCGTGGCGGCACTTGGAACCGCATTGTCCGAGCAGCAGGCAAGGCTTGCGGCAAAATATGCAAAAACCGTTTACCTGTGCTATGACACGGACGAGGCGGGCAGAAAAGCTGCCATGCGTGCGGCTGAAATTTTTTCGGGTATTGATGTGGGCCTTAAGGTTTTAACATTGCCCGAGGGGAAGGACCCGGATGATTTTATAAGAATAAACGGAAAAAAAGCGTTTGAAGAGATCATGTATGGGGCAAATACAGTTGTAGGGCATCGTATAGAGGAGCTTAAAGAAAAGCACGATATAAGGGATACCACGGGCAAGGTAGAATATGCCAAGGAGGCGGCTAAAATTTTATGTGACGTTTCAAGTCCTGTGGAGAGGGATGTTTACATTTCAAAGATTGCCGCTGAAACAAGTGTTTCCGCCGAGGCGATTGAAGCCGAAGTAAAAAAACACACCCGCACAAAAGCTGTCAGGGAAAAACGTGAGGAGCAGCAGATGGCGGTACGAAGAGCAGTCCCCCGAGGGGGCAGTGACACAGTACTTGAAAATGCCGAGAGGGAGCTTGTGTCCCTTTTGATAGCGGATAAAAGTATTTTTAATAAGTTAAAGGACAGCCTGCAGGGACTTTTGAGTATTGAAGTACACAGGAAAATGATTGATATTTTAACCCAAAACCCAGGTGTAGAACCGGCAGTTATAGTATCGGAATTTTCGGGGGATGAAGCGGCGGCAGCGGCTGCTGCTGCAACAATGTCCGCAAGATATGAAGACCCCATGCGTGCAGCAAAGGAGCTTGTGGCGGCAATAAACAAGGAAAAACACAACGCCCTTATTAAAATTGCGATAGAAAAAGGTGATTTAGATACATTGAACCGTTTGATATTGGAAAAGAATAAAAGTGACACGGAGAGGAGGGATATAAGTGGCTGAAGCCGTAAACAAAAAAAATGCAATTAAAGAGCTTGTTGAGCGCGGCAAAAAGAAGGGAGTTCTTGAATATAAAGAAATTATGGATTCCCTCGGAGAGCTGGACTTAGATCCCGATCAGATTGACAAAATTTATGAAACCATTGAGCGACAGGGAATTGACATTATAGGCGATATCGAGGAGGATCTCAAGGAAATTGCCACCAATGAAGAAGAGATTGACTTGACAATCCCGGAAGGGGT
>CAZNYY010000102.1:0-7425 GCA_964577335.1 uncultured Oscillospiraceae bacterium
ACCTCCTCCGGCTGTGATATTTTTCCTGTTACCGCAGATGCCGCCGCAACCGCCGGGCTTGCAAGGTACACCTCTGATTTAGGATGACCCATTCTGCCCACAAAGTTTCTGTTTGTGGTTGCAACCGCCCTCTCGCCTTCCGCCAATATTCCCATGTGACCGCCAAGACACGGTCCGCAAGTGGGGGTTGAAACTGCCGCTCCCGCCTCCACAAATATTTTAAATAATCCCATTTCAAGTGCTTGCATATAAATTTTCTGGGTGGCGGGAAAGATAATTAAGCGAACACGTTTTGCAACCTTTTTGCCCTTTAACACTTCCGCCGCCTCAACCAAGTCCTGAAGTCTGCCGTTTGTGCATGAACCGATAACAACCTGGTCGATTTTTATATCCCCAATTTCATCAAAGGTTTTCGTATTTTCGGGAAGATGGGGGAATGCAACCGTGGGTGTGATTTTTGAAAGGTCAATTTCATAAACCTCGTCATACTCCGCATCGGGGTCAGCCTTATACACCACGGGTTCCTTTGCGCCGACCTCCTTTAAGAATTCAAGTGTTTTTTCATCCACCTCAAAAATACCGTTTTTCGCACCCGCCTCAATTGCCATGTTTGCCATGCAAAGCCTGTCACTGACAGTGAGGTTTGACAGGCCCTCGCCGCAAAACTCCATGGATTTATACAATGCACCGTCAACACCAATCATGCCGATAATGTGCAAAATAATATCTTTCCCTGAAACAAAGCGCCCCGGTTTACCCTTCAAAACAAACTTAATTGCCGAAGGAACTTTAAACCACGCCTTGCCCATAGCCATGCCAAATGCCATGTCGGTTGAACCTACACCTGTTGAAAACGCACCCAAAGCACCGTATGTACAGGTATGCGAATCCGCACCGATTACGATATCACCCGAGGTTACAAGCCCCTTCTCGGGGAGGAGTGCGTGTTCAATCCCCATATCGCCCACATCATAAAAATTCACAATTTCCATGTCGTCCGCAAAATCACGGCACATTTTACATTGCTGTGCGGCCTTTATATCCTTGTTCGGGGTAAAATGGTCCATCACCATTGAAATTTTGTTTTTGTCAAAAACACTGTTTTTGTTCATCTTTTTAAATTCCCCTATTGCAACGGGGGATGTGATGTCGTTCCCGAGCACCATATCAACATTTACCAGTATAAGCTCGCCTGCGCTGACCTTGTCAAGCCCTGCGTGCTTTGCCAGTATTTTCTGTGTCATAGTCATAAGCGTTACTCCAATCTATATTATTTCGACGTTCTGGATAATTTATATTCCATGGAATCAATCAGCGCAATAAGACTTGCTTCTATAATGTCGTTTGAAACGCCTATAGTCGTCCATGTATTCTTCTCATCCGTGCTTTCAATCAAAACCCGCACACGGGCGGCCGTCGCCTGATTGTTTTCAAGCACACGCACCTTGTAGTCACTAAGATGCATGTTTTTTATTACCGGGTAAAATACCGCCAAAGCTTTTCTAAGCGCCAAGTCAAGCGCATTTACAGGTCCCTTTCCCATTGCCGCCGTAATTTCCGTTTGACCGTCAACCTCAATTTTTATCGTGGCAGATGAGGGCATATCCCCTTCAATGGGAGGAAATTCTCCGATTGTTTTGTACATACTGACATTAAAATGCGGTTTGTAAGTGCCAAGCACCTTTTTTACCAAAAGTTCAAAGCTTGCGTCCGCCGCCTCAAACTGATATCCAAAATGCTCCCTCTCCTTTAAAACCTCAAGTATTTTTGCGGTTTGGGGTGAGTTCTTTTGAAGTTCGGGCGCAATTTTTGAAACCTTTGTAAGCACTGTTCCCCTGCCCGAAACCTCCGATAACAGGAACTTTCTCTCGTTGCCCACACTCTCCGGCTCTATATGCTCAAACGAGCGGGCAAGCTTCATCACCCCGTCAATATGCATTCCGCCCTTGTGTGTAAACGCACTTTTTCCTATATATGGTCTTGAATTTTCTATTTTCGTATTTGCAATTTCCGCAACAGCCCTTGAAGTGGCAAAAAGCATACTCAGGTTTCCGTCGCATTTTCTGCCGCATTTAAGCTGTAAGGTGGGTATTATCGAGCTTAAATCGGCATTGCCGCACCTCTCGCCTATGCCTATAAACGTGCCCTGCACATGGCTTGCCCCCGCCTCTACCGCAAGAACGGAGTTTGCCACCGCACACCCTATGTCGTTGTGGCAGTGAATTCCCACGGGTACCTCGGGGAAGGCATCAACAATCATTTTTGTTATATTGAAAATATCCATCGGCAATGTTCCGCCGTTTGTGTCACACAGCACAAGACGCTGGGCGCCGCCTGTGACGGCCGCCCCCAAAACCTCTTTGGCATATTCGGGGTTTTCCTTGTACCCGTCAAAAAAATGCTCCGCATCAAAGAAAACCTCTTTCCCCTGCTCCCTCAAATACCTAAGAGTGTCCCGCACAATTTTAAGGTTGTCCTCAAGGCTTATCTTTAAAATTTCGATGACATGCAAATCATGCGACTTACCGAAAATCACTGCCACGGGTGTTTCCGCCTTTAATATTGAGCGGATATTTGCATCATCTGACGGCTCTACACCCTTCCTGCAGGTGCTGCCAAATGCACATAGCTTTGCATTTTTAAGCTGAATTTGAGAAACCTGCTCAAAAAAGTCCAAATCCTTGGGGTTTGAACCGGGATTGCCCGCCTCGATATAGTCAACTCCAAACTCATCCAGTGCCCTTACAATATTCAGTTTGTCACTGACGGAAAAGGAGATACCTTCGCCCTGCGCTCCGTCACGAAGTGTGGAATCAAATATTTCTATCATAAAAAATCTCCTTCCCGCCGCCAAACGTCGGCTAAATAAAACTCCAAAAATCAATCTACAACTGCGCCACGGTCGGCAGATGAAACATTGCGTGCATAGCGTGACAAATATCCCGTAAGATTTTCATTCTTCTTTAATTTGGTGTTCTTTTTCCTTTTCTCAATCTCCTCGGGTGCCACTTCAAGTTCCAAACAGTAATTAGGTATGTCAATTGAAATAATGTCGCCTTCTCGGACATAGGCTATCATGCCGCCGCTTGCCGCCTCGGGGGAAATATGCCCGATTGCCGCCCCCCTCGTCGCACCCGAAAAACGCCCGTCCGTTATAAGTGCCACATCACGGTCAAGTCCCATCCCCGCAATTGCGGATGTGGGAGACAACATCTCACGCATCCCAGGACCGCCCGCAGGTCCCTCATAGCGGATTACGACAACATCACCCTTTTTAATTTGCTTTTTGTATATTGCGTCTATCGCATCTTCCTCGCTGTCAAAAACCCTTGCGGGGCCACGGTGGGTAAGCATTTCGGGTGCAACCGCACTTCTTTTTACCACCGCACCGTCAGGCGCCAGTGACCCAAATAGTATCGCAAGCCCGCCTTTATCGGAGTACGGGTTCTGGGCGGGGCGTATGACATTTTTGTTTGTAATACTGTAATGCTCCGCCGCTAAATTTTCACCCATGGTGCGCCCTGTAACTGTCATAACATCTTCATTTAACAGTCCCGCACGGTTTAGTACATCCATAACCTTGTAAACGCCGCCCGCATTAAAAAGGTCCTGCATATGATACTCACCCGCAGGGGCAAGCCTGCACAAATTCGGCGTTTTTTCGCTTACTTCGTTTATTATGGAGAGCGGAAGCTCTATCCCCGCCTCATGCGCAATTGCCAAAAGATGTAAAACAGAGTTTGTTGAGCAGCCCAGTGCCATATCAACCGTTAATGCATTTTGAAATGCTTTCTCGGTCATAATATCCCTCGGTCTTACATTTTGCCTGACTGTACTCATAATCTGCTCGCCCGCTCTTTTTGCAAGCCTTATACGTTTTGCGTAAACCGCCGGTATACTTCCGTTGCCCGACAGTGCCATTCCCAAAACCTCGCTTAAACAGTTCATGGAATTTGCCGTAAACATTCCCGAACACGAACCGCAGCCTGGGCAGCAGCTCTCCTCTATATCATGCAATTCTTCAAGAGTAATCGAATCGTTCTTATAGGCGCCGACCGCCTCAAATGCACTGTTTAAATCAAGGGCACGACCGTCCCCGTCCTCAAGTGACAGCATGGGGCCTCCCGACACGAATACCGACGGTATGTTAAGTCTTGCCGCCGCCATTAACATTCCCGGTACAATTTTGTCACAGTTTGGAATAAACACCAAACCATCAAAATTATATGCCATTACCATGCATTCAATACTGTCGGCAATAATCTCTCTTGAAGCAAGTGAATATTTCATGCCCACATGCCCCATGGCAATGCCGTCACAAAGCCCTATTACATTAAACTCCATAGGCGTGCCGCCTGCCGCCAAAACACCGTCTTTAACACCCCGTGCGATGGTTTGCAGATGAATATGCCCCGGAACCACTTCGTTAAATGAATTTACAATTCCTATTTTCGGTCTGGCAAGGTCGTTGTCGCTGTAACCAAGTGCCTTATAAAGTGACCGACCGGGAGTTTGTTCAACGCTATTCATATTGTTTACTCCTTTCGCCTTGGAATTTATTTTTGCCAAATCATTTTACTTCTAAGCTCCGCACCCACTTTTTCTACCAAATGCTCTTTTTCCATCCTTCTCTTTGCAAGGAATGACGGACGGTTTGCCTGGTTTTCAAGCATCCAATCCCGTGCAAACTCACCGTTTTGAATTTCGCCGAGAACCTTTTTCATTTCTTTCTTTGTTTCCTCGGTGATTATTCTGTTGCCCACGCTGTAATCGCCGTATTCGGCAGTGTCACTGATGGAATATCTCATACCCGAAAGACCGCCTGCAACCACCATATCTATTATAAGTTTCATCTCATGAACACATTCAAAATACGCACTCTCAGGCTGGTACCCGGCTTCAACCAGAGTTTCAAAGCCCGCCTTCATAAGTGCTGTAACGCCGCCGCAAAGCACTGCCTGCTCACCAAAAAGGTCTGTTTCTGTTTCTTCTTTAAAGGTTGTTTCAAGAATACCCGCTCTCGCACCGCCAATTCCCGCCGCATACGCCAAAGCAATTTCCCTTGCATTGCCTGTTGCATCCTGATGCACCGCAAAAAGACAGGGTACCCCTCGTCCTTCCTGATACTGGCTTCTTACAGTGTGACCCGGACCTTTCGGTGCTATAAGCATTACGTTTACATCCTCAGGAGGAACTATTTGATTGTAATGAACATTGAACCCGTGCGCAAAGGCAAGTGTTGAGCCTGATTTTAAATTGGGCTGGATATCATTTTTATAAAGTGCCGCTTGTTTTTCATCGTTTACCAAAATCATAACAAGGTCAGCCGCTACCACAGCCTCGGGCGTGTTCATAACGGTAAGCCCCGCCTCCTTCGCCTTTTCAGCGGATTTTGAGCCTTCGTAAAGCCCTACAATAACACTGACACCGCTTTCATTTAGGTTTAGCGCATGGGCATGCCCCTGACTGCCGTACCCGATAATCGCCACGGTTTTTCCTTTTAGTACCCCGATATTACAATCCTCTTCATAATACATTTTTGCCATAATAATTTCCATAACCTTTCTGCCCACAAAAATATAATATTTTTTTCAAACACCTCATCGTGGGCGCATAAGGTGCAAAAGAACTTTTACGCATCGCCGTTTAAAATAACTTATTTTATACCAAACACGAATTACCGCGTTTAACCGCCAAAGCACCCGCCCTGCACATTTCCATAATTCCAAAGGACTTTGCAAGCTCAATAAAAGCATCAATCTTGGAGGTCTCCCCCGTCACTTCAACCGTCATAGACGAGGGACTGTAATCCACAATTTTTCCCCTAAACACCGAAACCGCTTCGCTTATTTCCGTTCGCACATTGTTTTCAACCTTAA
Organism: uncultured Oscillospiraceae bacterium; assembly: GCA_964577335.1. Taxonomy (GTDB): domain Bacteria; phylum Bacillota; class Clostridia; order UMGS1883; family UMGS1540; genus CAZNYY01. The sequence continues at coordinate 5,880 of CAZNYY010000102.1, forward strand.
TTTTTATCAATAAATGCTCACGGGTAACCGTATTTTCTTTATCCATAAGCTCAACTGTTTTTACATCGTGCAGCTTTGCAAGCTGTTTTACAATTTGCTTTTTAATATAGTCATCACCCGAAACAACTATTGTCATTCGTGAAAACTTGGGGTTTTCCGTTTCCGCAACGGAAAGGCTGTCAATATTATATCCTCTGCGGGCAAACAGACCCGAAACCCTCGTCAAAACGCCAAAGTGGTTTGATACGATAACTCCCAGAATAAATCTTTCATCTTTCATACATAATCTCCCTTCCGCTGGAGGCATAACGTAATTTTTCACGTTATAACATCACTTAACTATAATATTATCAATCGAGCCGCCCGGGGGTATCATCGGAAGCACGAATTCGTCCCGATCCACGATACAGTCAATCACAACAGGTCCCTCACCCGAGAAAGCACCTTCAAGCGCCGCCTCAAACTCCTCCGCATTTTCGGCACGATACCCTCTGGCACCGAAAGCCTCGGCAAGCTTTACAAAATCGGTTTTCCTGTCCAGACAAGTGCTTGAATACCTTTGGTCAAAAAACATTGTCTGCCATTGGCGCACCATGCCAAGCACACCGTTGTTCATAATTACTATTACAATGGGCAGATTGTAGGATACAGCCGTTGAAAGCTCGTTTAAATTCATACCGAAACAGCCGTCCCCCGTAATAAGAACCGTTCTTTTACCGCCCAGTGCCTCACTTGCACCTATAGCCGCACCAAGCCCGAACCCCATAGTGCCAAGCCCGCCCGAAACAAGGAATGTACGGGGCTTTTTAAATGGGTAGTGCTGCGCTGTCCACACCTGATGCTGCCCTACGTCAACCGTAATAACGGTGTCGTCCTCCGCATACCTTGAAACGCCGTCTATTATCGTTGTCGGGGCAAAATTCTCCACCTTTGGTGTAAAGCTTTTCTGCTCCTTTTTATATTCCTCAACCTGCGCTCTCCAGTCTTCCCGTAGGTTTTCTTCTGCCCTTTGGGTAAGCTCCGCCGCAACTTTTTTAACATCACCCAAAATTCCTACATAACTTGGTATATTCTTATCAATTTCAGCCGCATCAATATCAATATGAATTATTTTTGCGTTTTTGGTGTACCTCTCCTTGTCACCCGTCGCTCTGTCGCTGAAACGAACACCCATGGCAATAATCAAATCCGCCTCCGCCTTCGCCTTTGAAGCGGCATAATTGCCGTGCATCCCCGTCATACCAAGCACATTTTCATGGTCGGAAGGGATAGCCGAAAGTCCCATCATACTAAAGCCTATCGGTGCGCCTGTTTTCTTTGAAAGTGCCATAACCTCTTCCCCCGCATCCGACGCAATAATACCGCCGCCGCAGTAGATAAAGGGTTTTTTCGCCTCATTTATAAGCTTTGCCGCCGCCGAAACCTTTTCTTCGTCAATATCTGCATTTCTCGTCGGCACCTTTGGCACAGCACCCTCAAATTCACACAGGTTTATCTGCACATCCTTCGGGATGTCGATAAGCACGGGTCCCGGGCGCCCGCTCTT
>CAZNYY010000103.1:0-7373 GCA_964577335.1 uncultured Oscillospiraceae bacterium
TTATTATTTATATTTTGTGGGCAGAAAGGCTATGGAACTTAGTATGGTAAAAAGAATAGGTTTATGCTTGATGGTGGCTGTTTTTATGTTGACTACCCCGGGAATTGCCATAGCAGATTCGAAAAGCATATCAGTTACCGCAATATTTGACCCTATCCCCGGGAGCATTACGCTAAACGGCCAGGCAATGGGAAATATCGTTATCAGGGTTTTGGCGGAGGGTGCCAACCCGGAAGATTTGAATGAAACCGTGTTGCCCGTAGATTTTGACCAGATATATGTAAACGGAGCTTTCACGCACACCTTTAAACTTTCAAAGGGAACACCGGGAGGGGTATACAATGTGTATATCTCCAACGAATACGGTGTGGCAAAGGATACTTTTATTTACATCAATATCGAAGGGGTGCAAGATGTACTTGACGAGTTAAACGCCACAGGAACACTTGCGGCGTTTAGAAAGGTTATCGAGGAAAATGCAGTTGATTTGGGTGTTGATATCAATGATGCAAGCTACATAAAAAATACCTCGCGTATTTATTCCTTGTTTTTCTACCTCAGAGATGATTATACAACTCCGGCACAATTTTATAATGATTATTACAAAGTTTACGCAATGGCAAGCTTGAGCGGTCTTTCAAAAAGCGATATTGAAGTTTTGCTTTCAAAATATAGCCCTCAGCTTGGTATTGACTATTTTGCCGATTATAGGGACGATGTGCGCCTCAGCGATAAGAGAAAAACAGAGCTTTGCAAGATTTTGGCAAGCGCAAACATGGAAGCACAGCTTAAAAACCTTGAAAATGCAGGCAAAGCCCCCGCATTTAAAACCTTTTTAGAAGATATGAAATTGATTTCCGCAATGCGAACGGCAGGGGGATGGCAAGAAATAAAAAATATTATGACCGTGGAATTTGCGGATTTGTGTGACAGTATTATCAGGGGTAACAGTAAATACGCAGCCCTCAACCAAACTTCTGCTGTGTTTATAGCCATGATGAACGGAAAATACAACAATTTTTCGGATATTGAAGATGCCTTTAATGATGCGGTGGACGAAGCTACTCCGAAGAAAAACTCACCTCCCGGTCCTTCACCTTCGTCACCATCGTCTTCTTCGGGCAAGACCGTAACAATGCCGCCGCCAACCGAAGTTCCCGTTTGGGAAGATGAAGGTGACAGTACAATAGGCGGGGGGACATTTGTAATTCCCGTTTTAAACGATAATGCCGTATCTTCATTTAATGATTTTAATGACAGTCATTGGGCGTATGGCGCTGTGTCCGCACTAAGTGAAGCAAAGGTCATATCGGGGTATTCGGACAATTCGTTTAGGGCATCGGACAAAATTACCCGTGCCGAGTTTTCAAAACTTATCGCCTCGGCTATACAAATTGCCGTGGGGGAAGCGGAGTTTGAAGACGTTGAAGCGGGAGATTGGTTTGCACCGTATGTGGGTGCGGCGGCAGCAGCAGGGCTTGTGGAAGGCAGCGAAGGGTTTTTCAGACCCGGAGATTATATTACAAGACAGGATGCGGCACTTATAATTTACCGCATGATTAAGTATTGCGATGTGGAGATTATCGGCTCTTGGACTTATGCGGATGCCAGGGAAATATCAGTGTACGCCACAAGTGCGGTAGGCTCTTTGGCGGCAAGGCAAATAATTTCAGGCGTGGGCGAGAATATGTTCTTGCCGCGTGCGGATATAACAAGGGCGGAGGCCTCGCAAATAATATACAACGCAATAAAATATATATATAAAGCGATTACCTAAAACAGTTTATAGCGGATAAATGAAACAAAAATAATAATGGGAGGTAAGTGCCCTATGAAATTAAATTCTTTTTTGCTGTCCATGCTTTTGACGGTGACATTGCTTTTAGCAAATATATCCGATGTCGGCGCATTGGCGGCTGACCAAAAGTATGAAAATGCGCTGAAATTTATAACTCAGTTGGGTATTACAGACGACATAACATTTGAAGACAGTACCATGGAGGTAAACCGAGCCCAGTATACGGCAATGGTTATAAGGGCGTTAAATATTGCCGGTGCCGACTCTTATGACGGCACATTTACAGATGTTCCGAAAAGTGCCATGTACTCAAGTGAAATTTACATGGCAAAATTCCTTCGCCTTGTAAACGGAACAAGCAGGACCAAGTTTTCGCCCCAGGAACCTGTGACTTACCAAATGGCAATGAAGGTTCTTGTTTCAGCCCTGGGTTATGAGAGCATGGCAATCGTTAAAGGTGGCTACCCTACGGGGTTTTTGATTGTTGGGAACGAGCTTAATTTATCAAGCGGTCTTGGAAGTGTTTACACTAAAAATCTTACGCTGCGGGATGTGGCGATACTGATTTTTAACGGACTTCATGCCGATTTGATGGATTCTAAATCGGTTTCGGGGTCGGAAATGGACTATGTATCAGTTCCCGGCAGAAATCTTCTGACACAAAATTTCGGGCTTACATCCATATCCGGTGTTATTACAACTGCCGGATATGCCACCATAAATCCCGACTATTCAAGCGATAAGAAAATGATTGAAATAGCTAACAGTATGTTTGAAACCGACCTTGATTGTGAAGACCTTTTGGGATACCGTGCCGATGCCTGGTACGATGAAGATGACATGAGGGTCATAGCGGTATCATTATGGGGGAACAGCCAAACAATAGTTTTGGATGCGGATGATATAGACAAATATTCGAATTTTAAGCTGACAGTGTCCGATGACAACGGAAGGCAGACAACATACAATTTGATGCGGGGATTCAGCTTTGTGCAAAACGGGCGTATCATACAGCATACGGATGAAGATTTCTTGTATGAAGCCGGAACAATGACGCTTGTTGACAATGATGCGGACGGATATTATGATTTTGTTTTGGCTGAAAAGGTAGAATATTTTGTTGTGTCCTCCGTGGATAATTTCACTTACAGAATTTATGATAAAAACCTTCCAAATAAAGAGGTATACCTTAAAAATGAGGACGAGTACCGTTACTCCGTAACTATATATAATCCCAGAAACAATACATACAGCCCTGCGGATTTTTATGCAATTACCGTTGGCATGGTGTTGGAACTGCGGCAAAGCGGTGACGGTATGATAAGCCATGTTACCGCCATGTCTTCATCGCGCGTTACAGGTAACATTGATGAAATAAGTGATGATTATATTATAATAGACGGCAAAGAATATCAGGCCAATTACTATTTTAAAGCAGTTAACCCTGACTTGAAAGCCGGATTTAGAGGTGAGTTCCTCATTGCGCCGGATAACACCCTGACAACTGTCAATGATGTAGGGACGCAGGGAATGGCATATGGTTATATGCTCGGTTATCAGTCTGCAAAGAATTCGTTTCAAAAACCCGAAATGAAAATTCTCACATCAAGCGACCAAAGGATGATATTTCCGCTTGCGGACAAAATTAAGATAGACGGTACAGTCTATAAAAACACGGATGCCAGAATAGAGCCGATGTTTATAAGCGGTGTGGTTCCAAGATACCAGTTAATTAGATATGCAATCAATTCGGAAGAGGAGATAACCTCTATTGACACGGCAAGCCCCGCACCCTCGGACGGGAGTATAAGGAAAGGTGAACCTGATGACAGCCTAACCCTATACCTTGACAAAAAAGTAATTCATTACAAAAGTTCAGGCACACAGGCTTCTCCGTTCTTTGTATTCGGAAACACGACGGTGTTTGAAGTACCCAGAGGGCTTATAACTGCCTCGGATGTAGTTTATGATGACGAAATGTTTTTTGCCTCATCAAACACTGCACTTTCAAATGACGAAAGACCGACTGCCGATGCTTTTGACTATACGGAGCTTTATACCGCCGGGGCAGCAGTGCTGTACAGGGTAGAAGGCGGGGCCGCAGGAAGTGCAAGAGTTATAACCCCGCTTGTAAGTGCCCAGTCGTACATGGTGGAGAAAGTTACCACGGCACTAAATTCCGAGGACGATGTGACTAGCAAAATAACGGTGTATGGGGGCGGACAATACAGAGATTTTGTGATTGCCTCTGCTCAATATCCGCTGCTTGTGTCCTCAGGTAAAATTCCGTCTCCAGGAGATGTTATTAGGGTGTCAACAGACAGAAACGGTGAGATTAACGGGATTGCGCTTGATGTGGACTATGATGAAGAAAACCACACTCTTAAAGTAAATTACGGGATGGACGGTTTAAATGCAAACTCCATGCAGCTTTTGACATATGCAACCGGCAGGGTTTGGGCGCATGGCAGCGGGATAATTACTCTTAGGAGCATTAGTTATCCGACTTCGGGAACCGCTCCTTTAAACGGTATCGTTCCGTTTCCAAAAAGCAGCGCATGCAGATTTGTGCTCTTTGATGCTTCGACCGGTATAGTGCGTGCCGCACGAGAGGGCGATGTTAAAACAATTGTTGACAATGGCGAATATGATGCTTCTCTTGTATCTGTCGAAATGAATTACCATCTGGTTCCCACGGTATTCATCTACTTAGGCAAATAAAACAGGTCCGCAGGGATTGCGGGTCGGAAAGGCTGAGGTGTTTTATGTTAAAAAAGATTGTAAGTATGCTCATTGTCATAACCCTTACCGCAGGCTTTATACCGGTGTTCGGGGCAAATGATACCACTATTTTCATAAATGAGGTTTTTGACGATTATGAAACCAACGGAGCCGCTCGTGCGGTTTCGGTAACCGGCATGGACGGGCGTGTAGTTGAAAGAAAGGGTACGAACAAAGCGCTTTACGTCAAGTCTTGGGGAACACGGGCAAACATGAATGCCCCCATTTCAAATGTTGCGGATGTCACAGTTTTTTCTGTGGATGTCATGCTTGAGGGGGCGTATGCCGGGGCGGAAATACTTAAATTTAAAAGTTCAAGCGGTGAAATACCCTTGTTTGTATTCGGAATAGACGGAAGGATTAAGGCAGAGGACGGAAGGGTAATAGGTGCATATGTGCCGGGTATATGGCAAAATATTACGGTTGCTATAAACTTTAAAACCAGGGAATATGACCTGTATGTTGATGGCGAAAAAGTGCTTAAAAAATGGTATTTCAGAAACACCATTACAAAACCAAGTGAACTGATTTTCAGCTTAACACCGAATGTTGAAGGTGACCCGACCGAACTTTTAATTGATAACCTGCGGGTGTATTCGGGTGACAAAGTGTTGGGGGATGAAGCTTTCCCGTATAAGGCACCCAATACAAAAGTTGTAGATTTTGAGGAAACCATAGAAAAGCCTCCGGTTGGAGATAATGTTTTTATTAACTCAAATGGAAAATCGGGAATTGGCGTTTCAATGGTTCCAAAGGCAGATGTATCAGTCGAATGGGCAAAGAAAGATGATGAAGAAGGTGACTTTATACATTTTAAGAGGACCGCAGGCACGCTGGACGGTTATGTGGATATAACTGCACCTTCGGAATTTGAGGGCATAGAAAACTATATTCTTGAGCTTGATGTGTACCCGGCATTACTCGGCGGGGGAACTTTAAACCTTGGCCGTGCAATTGACAAGGATAATCAGGTTAGTAATTTGATTACCTTAAACAGCTCGGGTGCTCTTGTGGCAAACGGGGTGACGGTAGGAACCTTGCCGCAGGAGGAATGGACTACAATTTCTCTTGTATGTAATATCGGCGGCGGGCATTATGGAGTGTATCTAAACGGCGAACTTAGAAGAGCGGGTATCTCACTTCATAACGGCGGCGTATATGCTATCAAGTTTCGTTTGGGTGTAAACTCGGGTTCCGAGGGTGAGATGGAGTTTTATGTTGGCAAAGTGAAGCTTTATGAAGGAGACGAACCAAGAGAATTGAGTGCACCGGAAGGAAATGGTGGAGAAGCAGTGAGTACGGACAATAAATTTCCAAGTATAATGGAAACCGAGGAGCAAGCGGTAGGACTAATCGGTCGTGACATAATATTTATGACAAACGGCGATTCGTTTTTCATAGAGGACGCAAAAGAGTTATACAGTGAAGAGGGGCTTTTTCCGTATGTTGAAAACGGTGTTACAATGATGCCGTCAGAGCTTGTTGCCCGAGCATTTGGGACTTCGGTACAACAAAGCGGGAATACGGTTACGGTTGGAGGAGTTGTAACTCTTACTTTGGGTGATACGGTTATGAATGCCCGAGGGCAAAACTTTACTCTGCCCCTTGCACCCGCGGTGCGTGACGGTGTTTTATACTTACCCCTTCGCTCCGTAGCGGTTGACGGGTTAAATAAACATATTTATTGGGATGACAGAGGTTTTGTGATGTTTTCCGACAAAGAAATCACACATCAAAACCTAAAATATGCGGATATAGCCTATCAGAAAGAACCCATAGATATTATATACAGATATATGTACTTCCCCCGCCCGGGCGGTGAGGAGGTTGCAAGAAAAGTGAAAGAACTTTCAGCGGCTAACGGTCGCCCGAGAATATTGGCGACAGCCGAGGATATAGAACGGGTTAAAAATAACATTGAAAATGATGATGTTACATGGAAAATGTTCCAAAGCACCTTGCAAATAGCTGACGGAATAGTGGGAAGTGCCCTTGTTGAGTACACTATTCCCGATGGGCTGAGGCTGTTCGGCTCGTGCATAAACACAAGGGACAGAATTATACCCCTTGCGGTGGCATATCAACTTACAGGTGACACAAAGTTTGCCCATCGGTGCTGGCTTAAAAGGGAAAATGCCTGCAACTGGAAGGATTGGAGTGTAACAAGGCATTTCCTTGATTCAGGCAAATTGGGACCTGGTATTGCCATAGGGTATGATATGATTTATGACTACATGACCCCCGAGCAGAGAAAGTTTATAAGGGACAAAACGAGGGAACATTATTTGGACTTCTGCGTTGGTGCGTATGCGGGCAATTATTCGGGTTCTTCCTTCTCCCAGTCCACAAGTAACTGGGCGGCGGTATGCTCGGGCAGTATCCTTATGGTAAGTCTTGCATTTTGCGACGAGGATGAGGACCCTGAACTGGTGGAAATCTGCAAGTTTTTGATAGGGCAGACCATGCAGTCGCTTGAATTCCCGACAAACCTGCTCGACCCCGACGGTTCATGGTTTGAGGGAATGGGATACTGGACATATATTATAGAATACCTGTCGTGGTCGGCGGGGGCGCTTGTAAACAGTTGTGGTGACGATTATGGATTTCTTCAGTTGCCGGGTCTTAAAAACACCCCTGATTTTGGACTATATATGCAGACACCGGCAAAGGGACCGTTTAACTTCGCCGCACAAAACGAAAGTTCGTCATATATGATGCCCACACAGGCATATCAACTTGCGCATCTTACCGATAACCGTGATTTGACGGGCTTGGTTTACACAATCAGAAATAT
>CAZNYY010000104.1:0-7367 GCA_964577335.1 uncultured Oscillospiraceae bacterium
CAGTTGAAACAGCTATGGCTATTCATAAGCAGGGTTATAGCATTATATGCAAAGACCAGATTTTAAAAGCGAAAGGCGAACTCGACTAATTATATTTAAAGTAATTGACAAAGAAAGTATGCTATGGTAATCTATATACATAGATTATATATGTATAGGAGTGATACTTTTGAAAATCAACAAAGGGCTTATGAAAGGCAGTACCACTGTTCTTGTGCTTTCTCTTTTAGAGAATGAGGATATGTACGGCTATCAAATTACACAGGTGTTAAAGCAAAAGTCAGAGAATGTTTTTGAACTGAAGGAGGGTACGTTATACCCGCTGCTTCACGGTCTGGAGAATGATAATGCGGTTGAAGCCTATTGGTTTGATGCCGACAACGGAAAGCGTCGAAAATATTACAAGCTTACAAAAAAGGGTAAAAAGCTGCTGAAGGAGAAAAAACAAGAGTGGCAGACCTACACAAAAGCGGTGAACTCTGTAATCGGAGGTGCTTGCTATGAACAATAAACTAAAGGAATTTTTGGATAATGTATGCGGCTATATCAGGCACAAGTCTGTACATGAAGAAGTACGGAGTGAGCTGGAAAATCATATTGAGGATGTAAAAAACGGTTATATAGAAAAGGGGTTTGCCGAAGAAAAGGCCCTTGACATGGCAATTTTAGATATGGGCGATTGCAGTGAAATCGGTAAGAAGCTTGACAGACAACACAGACCTAAAACAGAATGGTCAATCTTTGCTTTAACAGCAATTATTGCTTTAATCGGCGGCATTATAATGTTTGCCAGCAGTAAATTTCAATCCCATCAGGCCGTAGACTTTGGTCGATACATACTATTTGGACTTATGGGAGTAGCTGTGTCTACAATATTGTACTTTTTTGATTATACTAAGCTTAAAAAGTTTACATTGCCAATATATATTACCGCATTTGTGCTTCTTATCGTAACACTGACTTTTGGTAATGGCGATATAGGACGGCGATTTTTAAAAATTGGCAGTCTTACAATTTCGTCAGAATATACAAGCTTATTATTTTTAATTGCATTTGCAGGATTTATTGAAAAATTTCGGGGCAGCGGCAATATTGCAATTATGTACTTAGCAATGATAGGAGGAGCATCACTTCTTCCGATTATAATGCTACCCAATCTTGCACAGGCATTCATACTGCTTATTAGCTATGGGTGCTTGCTTTTGGCGGCAACTTTGAGAGGACATTTTGGCGGTCAACGCAAGTTTCAGCTATGGTCCTTGGGCGGCATTTTCGCATCTCTTTGTATAATATCTTTAACTGCTATATTATCGACCCCATATCGCCTTGACAGGGTTATATCATTTATTACACGAGGAAATTCTGACCCGATGGGAATCGGCTGGCAACAGTCTATGGCGGACAAATGGCTTTCGATATCAAAGTTATTTGGAAAATCAACGGATTTGGTTCAAGGCTATCCCATAGATATGGCAATGCCCGAAGTTACAACAGATTATATTTTAATTAATATTATTTCAACCCTTGGTTGGGCGGTGGGTATTGTTTTAATTTTAGCTGTGGGTGCTTTAATCGTCCGAATGACTGTGACTTCAAGAAAAATCAAAAATGAATATGGATTTTTCTTATCCTTTGGCTTTTGCATAGCTTTGTCCGTACAATTTATAATCAATATACTGATGAACTTTAATTTGTTTCCGCTAATGGGTGTAAGTTTGCCTTTTGTTTCATATGGAGGTATGGGATACATAGTAAACATGGCTTTTGTGGGGATCATATTATCCGTATGGCGGCGAAATAATCTAATTTTGCAAAATAAAGAGGCATATCGAAAAGTTAATTTGTAGAGGGAGGGATTTTTGATGAAAAAGAGCATATTTTTTGTCCCGTTTATTATTTTCGCATTATTTATTCTATTTATATATTCCGTTGGGAGTATAGAGGTAACCACTCCGGCTCTAATCATATTACTTTGTTTTGGAATCAGCGGTGTTTTGCTGTCTAAAAATAAAGCTTGGGGCAGTATATTTTCTTTAGCGGCGGCAGGTATGATTATTTATGAAGGCACAAACAATTGGAAACTCGGCAGAGAAGAAATTATGATTGGTGTCTTGATTGCATTATTTTATATTGCACTTACTATTTATGTGTTCGTGAAAAACAAATAATACATCATGTAAAAAAATAAAATGAAACTTTTTGCAAGTAGTACGCCACTATTATAGTAAGAGGTGGTGATTTGATGTCAAACCTAAATACCGCTTCGCATTTCGATAATATATACAATTCCACAAGCAAAGCTGTACTGGCGTTCATTACAGCTAAATGCGGATGTACTGCCGATATTAATGATATTTTTCAAGATACTTATATGGAATTACTGCAAATTATTGAGAAACGCGGAGCGGATTATATAATACATGAAAAATCCTTCGTTTTACGGATAGCAAAACGAAAAATTGCTCGACACTATTCATTATTAGAACGATTGCGGATGTTCGTTTCTATGACAATCACTAACGAGGACGGTGAAGAAGTTGAGCTAACGGATTTAGAAGCCGATGCTTTTTTGACAGAGGATTTCATTGTAAATAAAACCATACTCGAAACAGTACGACAGTTTGTTCACCAAAAGCCGGAGGACGTAAAAAAAGTGTTTTACCTTTTTTATGATGTTGAATTGACAATTCCCCAAATAGCAAAAGAATTGTCAATGCACGAATCCAACGTAAAGAACAAATTATATCGGACGCTGAAAGAAATACGCAACCTATTATTATGAAAGGTGGTAGTAACTGCCATGAAGGGTAAAGAAATAATTAATCATATTGTTTGTGCAGAAATGCCGGATTTAGAACAAGTACGCCAAAAATGTCATCAACAAGCAGTTGGCATAGTTAAAGGCAATACAAAATATAGATTTATGAGAACATCTCCTGTATTGACAATTGTATTAATCCTATGTTTGTTTACTGCTACCGTTGTAATTGGTGCTACATTCAAGTGGCATGAAGCACTGATTTTGTATTTTAATCCCTCTGAAAAACAGATGGAAGAAGTAAAGAACGCATTGCATGAGCCGGACGCAGTTATGACCCACAAGGATGTTACTATAAAAGTGCTTCAAACGATAACAACACAGTACGAGCTTTATATTTTATATGAGATAAGCACTACTGAAACATTTGAAACAGAAGGACAGATCTTTCAGCCTCTTATATCCATAAGCTTAGATCCGTCATTTAAGGAACTCGATCCAAATAGCGGAAGTGGAATGGTTGCAAACAGTGGTGCTACTACTTTGGAACATAGCAGTAACAAACTGGTTGCACTGTATCGGCACAGTCAAAGTGCCCCCATTCCCAATCATTCTTATATCAAACTTAATTTTTTTGAGTTAATTCTCAAAGAAAATGCTTTACCTATCGTAGATAAAGGTTACGGTGATTTAATTTGGCAAATTAATTTTGAGGAAACTGACAGTATAAGCCTTGAGCCAAATTTGCAGGTTATCCTAAACGATAACCCGTATAAAATTGCTAAAATTGTTTTAACGCCTTTATCCGTGTATATTAATATTGAGGGGGAGGCTATTTTAACAGAAATTAATTTGATTATTACTCTTAGTAATGGTAAAGAAATTCACAGTTCCCCTACCCAAAGAATGTATTCAGCCACACACGGGTATAACTTGTTTTTGCGTTTTGATGAACTGATAAGCCCCGATGAAATAAAAAGTATCACCATTGAGGACGTCACAATACCCATATATGAATAAGATTAATGCGGCTATTTTGTGGTAGTCGCATTACTTTATTAATTTTTAATAAACATCTTGACAAATTTGTTTTACGAGTGTAAAATATAATCATATTAGGCAAGTGTAAAACAAGGAGAGATTACAATGATGAAAAGAATACCTGATAGTGAACTTGAAATTATGATGATTATTTGGGATGCAAAAGAGGGAGTGACCTCGGACTATATTATGGAACGGCTTGACAAGACTTGGGTAAAATCCACCGTACTTAATTTTTTAAGTCGTTTGGCGGAGCGTGGCTTTGTTAAATATCATAAAGAGGGCAGAATGAATATTTATCAGCCACTTATAAACAAAGAGGACTATTTGCAAAAAGAGAGCAAAAGTTTCCTGAAAAAAATGCACCACAATTCCCTTGTCAGCCTTGTCGCTTCTCTTTATAACGGAGAAAGCATTTCAAAGAAGGATTTAGAGGAGCTGAAAAGCTTTATTGAGGAGGCGAAATAAATGCTGAGTAATATTTTTGTGATTTCCCTTTCAATGTCGGCAGTTATTTTACTTCTGCTTATTATTTCCCCGATTTTAAACGAAAGATATTCTGCCAGATGGCGGTATTTTGTATGGCTTATTATAGCAATTAGGCTGATTATTCCTTTTAAGATGGAGATGCCCTCCGCTCCTGTAAATATACCACCCATGCAAAATCAAACCATTGTTTTAAGACAAGAAGGAATACCGTTTACCATTATGGACGAGGACTACACCAAACAGGGCAATTCATCCCCAACCTCCGCCGATTATGCTCCGATTATGACCCTGCAAGAACTGCTTGCTGTTATTTGGGCTATCGGTTCTGCTTCTTTTTTGATTTATCATATTGCAAACTACATCATTTTTAAAAGAAAAATAAAAGCTCATTGCAGTAAAATTGATAACGAGGTTTTTGAAAGCATTTCAAACGAGATGAAAATTAAAGTTAAACCGCAACTTCTGCAATGCAGTAAGATAGCAAGCCCCATGATGATAGGTTTTATAAAGCCTACAATTTTACTTCCGAATATGGATTACTCAAATGATGAGCAAAATGTTATTTTCAAGCACGAGCTGACCCACTATAAGCGTTACGACCTTTGGTATAAACTGCTCTTAGTTATTGCAAATGCCATTCATTGGTTTAATCCCTTGGTCTACCTTATGGCAAAAGAGGCGAATCGTGACCTTGAATATTCCTGTGACGATGCAGTGATTAAAAATTGTGATATAAATTACAGAAAAGCGTATTCAATGACAATTTTAAAGGCAATGGGAAAAAACGGAAAAGCCATCCTTTCAACCTATTTAAGTGGAGGGATGGAAAATGAATAGTTATATAAAACCACCAACTCTATCAACCAATTTTTCCGAAAGCGGTAAAAGAGCGAAAAAGAGGTTTGCTAATATTTTAAATACCAAGGCTAAGAAAAAAGGGTTTTTGGGCTTTGTTCTAATCCTCTTGATTGTGGGTATTACAGGTGTAATATTTGGTTTTAATTACGACAAAAGTATTTCGTATGTCTGCAAAACCTTTGAATGTTCTTTCGACCTTCCAAAAAGCTGGGAAGGAAAATATGAAATTGAAGAAAGAAATAATAATATAGTATATGTCTATCATAAGGCTATCAGGGGGGAATACGGAGAAGGCACGGGTATGCTGTTTTACATAGAAATGCTGGAAGGTGACAATCTCACCCATGATGATATTACCGACCCCGGAAACCGTACCATTGCACTGCAAGAGAGCGGCTATACCTATGTTTTTGGTATGCCTACCGATGTTCAGTACCCTATATGGGATGGCGGTGACAAGACCCTTGCCGATGATTATGTTAAAATGACAAAAGACCATGATAAAGTCAAAAAAAACATTCGTAGAGCAACACAGATAAATACTATGAACACCGCAATCATAATCGAGGATACTGATTTGTTTATTGATGATGAGGGGAAAAATGCTGCTATAAAACTAAGAAAGAACGACTTAGTCTTTGTAATTTATGAGCAAAATAATAATTTTTATTATGTTCAACCTGCTGCAATGAATATTCCTTTAATAGAAGGATATGTGTCAAAGAAAGCTATTTCCTTTGATGAATCCCTTCATAAAAATGCAAACAACGGTCGTGTTTTGTCAGGCACACTCTATCAATCGCCCAATGAGAACGATATCTATGCCAAAAAATTCCCTTATGTTTTTCATATCATAAAACGTCAGGGTGAATGGTCCGAGATTAATTTACCAGGTGGGGATGACATCAAATGGGTGAAAACCTCAGACATTTCTTATCAGTTAGTTCCTCATACTGTTGACTTGTCTTACATCAACCTGCAAAGGGAGGTTGATAACGGACATCAGCCTTGGCGGCTTGCGCCCCTTGATGTTGCTCTTGATTATGTTTATAATACCCTTGGTAAAAAGGGGGACGAATTTGAGGTTTTTCTCATTGACAGTGTAACAGGCAGTATAACATACTCATTCAAGAAAGAAGATGAAAAAGAATTACAAGTGGTTGTCTATCAACCGATTAAAAAGGATAACAGCGGTATTTGGGCTGTGCATACAGGCGCTCTCATACAAAATCAAATCGAAGATGTCATTCCTACTCATAGACGGATTATTGTAAACAGCGGTATGACTTGGAGAATTCGGCTCACAGATCAAATGGATTTTCAAAATAACGAATACGGAAAGGATTTCAACTTAGAGCAGGAGGCAAAAAAAGTCGGCATCAATATCTATGACTATTTGGGGCGGGATTTAGATGTTTTCATCTATGGCACGGAATCTGAAAAAGGCCCTATCCTTCCCTACATTTTCGTTTTTGAAGGAACGAATATGATTTTTTATAAGGACTTGGGAAAACAAGAAAATGAGATGATTGTAAGGGATATGATGATTACTTTGCATCAACATAGTGATGCCAATGAATAAACTAATTTTAATTCTATTATTACTGATTACAGGCTGCAAAGAAACCCCCAAACAGATTCAAACTCCTGTTCTATCTCCGACAGCGACCCCTGTTCAAATTGAGAAAATAGTGATAAACAGCGACAAGGACGGCGACGGAATACTTGATTTGGACGATATTGTTGAGGGCGCAAGGTGTGATGTTGCAAACAAATCAAAATATAAGAACGCTTATTACTTAGGCGGCTACCCTCCCGAGGACGAAGGGGTTTGTACTGATTTAGTTTGGAGAGCATTTAAAAATGCCGGATACGATTTAAAAGCCATGATTGACAGGGATATAAAAGAAAATGAATCGAAATACCCAAGAATTACAGGTGCCCCCGACCCTCATATTGACTTTCGCAGAGTCCCGAACCAACTTGTGTTTTTCGGAAGATTCGGCATAAGCCTTACAAAAGAAGTGAACCCTGAGGATTTGGAAAACCTTAAGGAGTGGCAGGGTGGGGATATTGTCACCATAGACAGACCACAGCATATTGCCATAGTATCGGACAAGCGAAATGAAAAGGGTGTGCCCTACATTATTCACAATATGGGACCCATACCTCGTGAGGAGGATTGCCTTGAGAGTTGGAACGGAAAAATAACAGGACATTT
>CAZNYY010000105.1:0-7361 GCA_964577335.1 uncultured Oscillospiraceae bacterium
AAGCCCCGTGTCGGCTTCTCTTGCGGCATAAATGTCCAAAACAATAACTTTTACGTCACCCGAGAGTGCCCGCACAAAATCGTCAAAAAGCGCAAGGGTTCGGGTATAAGTATGGGGTTGGAACACGCACCATATATCCCCGTTGCATGCCGCCCGTGCCGCTTTAATGGTCGCCTTTATTTCAGTGGGATGATGTGCATAATCGTCAATCACCGTCACCTCTCTTCGAGTGCCGACGTATTCAAACCTTCTCCCCACACCCGTGTATGACAAAAGCCCCTCCGCAATATCTCCAATTTCAATATCCAAAAACCTTGCGGCTGCAATAACCCCGAGTGAGTTTGAAATATTATGTGCGCCAGGCACCGAAAGATTAATCCTGCACGCAAATGCGCCCCTCTCATAAAGGTCGTACGCCGCAAAACCTTTTTCTCCGTACGCAATATTTTTAGCGGAATAATCCGCTTCCCCCTCCCTTGAAAAGGTTATTATATTCTTGGAAGTTCCCATAACTGCTTTTTTAACATTTTCGTCATCCGCATTTATTACCACCGCTCCCGTATCGGGCGTTATCATGGAAAGCTTGTTAAAGGTTTCTATAATATGCTCCAAATCACGAAAATAGTCAAGATGGTCCTCCTCAATATTTAGGATAATACTAACAAGAGGGAAAAACCGCAAAAAACTTTGGTGGTATTCGCACGCCTCGGACACGAAATACCCGCTCTCCCCCGTCCTTACATTCCCGCCGATAGCTTTTAGTTCACCGCCCACAAGCACGGTAGGGTCAAGCTCCGCCGCCAAAAGAACATGCGCAAACATTGATGTGGCGGTAGTTTTTCCGTGCGTCCCCGAAACCGCAACAGGATATTCGTACAATTTCATAAGTTCCCCCAAAAGCTTTGCCCTGTCATATATAACAGCGCCGCTCCCCCGTGCCGCTTGATATTCGCAATTATCAGGCTTTATTGCAGCGGAATAAACCACCAAATCAGGTTTATCTATATTTTTGGCGCTGTGACCTATATGTATCAAAGCACCCATTTTAGACAACTTCTCCGTCAAATGAGAATCCCTCGCATCAGACCCGCTGACACGGCAGCCGTTTTTAAGCAGAATTTCCGCAAGTCCGCTCATACTAATTCCGCCTATACCAATAAAATGTACTGAAAATCCCTCTTGAAGTTTAGAAAAATCAAAATCGCTCAAAAAATAACAATCCTTTCGTGGATAAATATCTAAAATCAAGGTGCGCAAAAAATAAAACCTTGATTTTCTGGGTTAATATGGTAGGTTATGCCCCTCCAAGACATATTATACACCAAATATAAAAAAAATCACACAATTATTATGATTTTTGTTGAAAAACTTTTTTTTATTTGATAAAATAAGATTTGGGTAATATTAGAAACAAATCATCCGTTTGTAACTATTTACTTAGGAAGGCGGTGTACATCATGGAAATCACTGATATTCGCATAAGACGAATGAATGCAGAGGGCAAGATGAAGGCGGTTGTATCCGTAACCTTCGATAATGCACTGGTAATCCATGACATCAAGGTTATTGAAGGGCAGGACAAAATGTTTATCGCAATGCCCAGCAGAAAAACTCCCAGTGGTGAGTTTAAAGACATTGCGCATCCCATTAACGCAGATATGCGTGAGCTTTTGCAAAATTCAATAATCGAGAAGTATGAAGCAACGCTTACTGAAGAGAGGGATACTGAGGTCAGTTCCGAGGACGAAGCTTAGACAAGCTTAAACAAGAGGCAAGTCTTACCACTTGCCTTTTTGTTGAGTAGAAAATTTAAGGGAGTGTTTTTTTGCAGAAGGTAACAGCAATTATTCTTGCGGGCGGAGG
Organism: uncultured Oscillospiraceae bacterium; assembly: GCA_964577335.1. Lineage (GTDB taxonomy): Bacteria > Bacillota > Clostridia > UMGS1883 > UMGS1540 > CAZNYY01. The sequence continues at coordinate 1,864 of CAZNYY010000105.1, forward strand.
GGATGAGGGAACGCAGGCAAAACATCCCCATGCCATGTACAAAATTTTAGATGTTCCCGTTATCACCTGGGTGGTTTTGGCATGTCGGGAGGCGGGTGCAGATAAAATCATTGTTGCCGCAGGACTCGAGCAGGATGAAGTGCAGAGGCATTTAAAGGACGAAGTACCTTTTGTTTTGCGGGAAAATATAGCGGAAGATGCCCTTCAAGCCTTGGAAGGAGATGTTTTGGTTTTGCTTGGGGAAACCCCCCTTGTCACCGCAAAAACAATCCGTGACGTAATAGGTCATCACCGCAAAAACGAAAATGCCGTGACTGTGTTTTCGGAGGAGCGCCCCTCGGGAGATGAACCAGTGCAAATGTACTGCTTTAAGGCGGACAAGTTTAATGCTGCACCATTAAAAACGAATATCGGCAGCTCATGGCCTGCACATATGGCTGAATTTTTAAGGGATAAGGGAGAGCGTGTAGGAACTTACAAAATTGCGGACGAAAATGAAATGCTGTTTGTAAATAACAAGGTTCAGCTTTATTTGGCAAACAAAATCATGCAAAAGCGGATTAATCTTGGGCATATCAAAAACGGGGTTACAATATGGGATATAGAAAATACATATATTGGACCCCTCGTTAAAATTGAACCCGATGCCGAAATTCTGCCCGGCTGCATACTGTTTGGAAACACGGAAATTTTTGAGGGGTCTGTAATAGGACCTTCTTCAAATATTACCGATTCCCGTATAGGTAAGAATGTTTCGGTAAAATATTCTGTGGTTGACAGCAGTATTGTGGGTGACTTTACCTGTGTCGGTCCCTTTGCTTACATAAGGCCCTCAAGTAAAATAGGAAAGGGATGCAAGGTAGGTGATTTTGTTGAGATTAAAAACACTGTTTTGGGAGATGGTTGCAGCGCCTCCCATCTTACTTATTTGGGGGATGCCGTTGTTGGAAGCAAGGTAAATTTTGGTTGCGGCTCCATCACGGTAAATTATGACGGCAACAAAAAACACACCACAAATATCGGTAATAACGCTTTTATAGGCTGCAACACAAATCTCGTTGCCCCTGTGACGGTGGGCGATAACTCATATATCGCCGCAGGCTCCACTATTACCGACTATGTTCCCGAAAAATCCCTTGCAATAGCACGTGCCCGGCAAGTGATTAAAAATGATTGGCAGGACAAAAGAAAGAAGAAAGATTAGACGGCGGAAAACGCCAAAACCTATTAAAAGGAGACAAAGATGATAACACACGGCAAGGATATTAAAATATTTTCTGCAAACTCAAACCCCGAACTGGCAGGGGAAATTGTAAAGTCCCTCAAAAAAAAGGTTTCTGAATACAAGGTCAGTGATTTTATGACCGGGGACACAAAAACTTGTGAAATTTCCCTTGGAAAATCCGAAGTGGGGCTTTTCAGTGACGGTGAAATTTTTGTAAATATAAGAGAAACCGTCCGAGGCTCGGATGTTTTTGTGGTGCAGTCAACCTGTGACCCCGTAAACGATAATCTCATGGAACTTTTGATTATGATAGACGCATTCAAACGTGCTTCTGCCGGCAGAATAACTGCTGTTATTCCCTATTACGGCTACGCACGACAGGATAGAAAGGCAAAGGCAAGGGATCCCATTTCCGCAAAGCTTGTTGCGGACCTTATAACAACCGCAGGGGCTGACAGGGTTTTGACTATGGATTTGCATGCTTCACAGATACAAGGCTTTTTCAATATCCCCGTGGACCATCTTTTGGGAGTTCCCCGACTAACGCCTTATTACCGCACAAAGTTCGGCAAAAAAATGGAGGATGTTGTTGTTGTGTCCCCTGATTTTGGTAGTGTTACGCGTGCCCGAAATTTTGCGCAAAGGCTTTCCGTGCCTATTGCCATAATTGATAAACGCCGCCCCAAACCCAATGTGGCGGAGGTAATGAACATTATAGGTGACATTAAAAATAAAACCGTTATTTTGGTGGATGATATGATTGATACGGCGGGAACAATAACACATGGAGCGGAAGCACTGCTTGAGAGGGGCGCAAAAGAGATTTATGCCTGCTGTACTCATCCTGTTTTGTCAGGTCCTGCAATCGAGCGGCTTGAATCCTCATCCATTAAAGAACTGGTGGTTCTTGACACCATAAGGCTCGATGAGAGCAAAAAAATTGATAAAATAAAGGTGCTTTCCGTGGCGGATCTTTTTGCAGAGGCAATAAAAAGGATTTATGCGGACATTTCGGTCAGCACACTCTTTGTGTAGGTGAATACTTTGTTTTTAATTGCGGGGCTTGGTAACCCGGGCTTAAAATATCGGCACACAAGGCATAATGTCGGTTTTATGGCGGCGGACTATATCGCCGAACAAAATAAAATTAAAATAAATAAAATTAAGTTTCGGGCGGTTTTGGGGGAAGGAAAAATAGGCAGCGAAAAAGTAATTTTGGTAAAACCCCAAACCTTTATGAATAACAGCGGCGAAAGTATTGCAGAAATTTCAAGGTATTATAAAATCCCTCCCCAGCGTATTATAGTAATATACGATGATGCCGCAATAAATGTGGGAAGGGTAAGAATACGCCCCTCGGGCAGTGACGGGGGGCATAATGGTATGAAATCTGTTATATACCATTTGAACTCGGATGAATTTCCAAGGGTTAAAATAGGTATAGGCTCCGCACAGCATTCTATGATTGACTTTGTTTTGGGGAAGTTTGACGAAAACGAGGGCAAAATAGTTACAAAATGCATAAAGGCAACCGAAGATATCGTAAAACTAATTATTGTGGAGGGTTGCAGCGCTGCCATGAACAACTTTAACGGTATGGATTTTACAGAGTAGTTTTGAGAGGTGTATTTTTGAAGGCTTTTTTGGATGTTTTAAATGAGCTTTCCGAGTTTAGAGAAGCGGCTGACATCTGCCGCAGGCAGGGAACCGCTTTAAACATGGTTGGCATTTCGGAAACTCAAAAGGCGCATATTATTGCCGCACTAATTAAAAAAACAGGCAAACAGGCGGCGGTAATTTCAGGCAGTGAACTTTCTGCCCGCCGCCTTTTTGACGATTTAGAGGTATTTTTGGAGGAGGAAACCGTTCTCCTGCCTGTAAGCGAACCGGTACCTCGGAAAATTGAAGCCGCAAGCTTTGGTATTGAAGCGCAGAGGATTGCGGCACTTGAAGGTATTGAAAAAGGGAAGTCCGCTGTTATGAGTGCGGCGGCTCTCCTTTGTTTTGTTATGCCTAAAAATAATTTTGCAAAAAACACTATAACCCTTGCTCTTAGTACAGAATGTACAAATATTTCAGAAAAACTGGTGCGCTCGGGCTACAAACGCACACCCGTTGTTACGGATGAAGGGCAGTTTTGTATAAGAGGCGGTATTGTTGATGTATATCCCCCCTCCGCCGGTCCTTACAGGATAGAATTTTTCGGTGACGAAGTTGATAGTATACGAATTTTTGATGCTGACAGCCAACTCTCAATCGAAAATCGAGATGAAGCAGTAATAATACCCGTAGGCTCCGATTCTCAGGGGAGCATAATAGATTATTTTGACGAAAATACAATTTTTGTGTTTGACGAGCCGTTACAAGTGTCCGAGGGGGCACGCTCCTTTGAAAAAAGAATAGAGGAAATGACGGCCGACATGATTTTGCATGAGGACAGCGATATTGAAAGTGCCCTAATCCTAAGCTACGACAAAGTTTTAAGCGAGATGAGGAAGGGCATTTTTCTCGGCATGTCTGCACTTTCACTTAAAAGCCCTGATTACACACCCGAGAGGGTGTTAAATATCACCGCAAAAAGTATTCCCTCCTATGCGGGAAAAATTGATTTGCTGTGTGAGGATGTAAAACATTGGAACGACAGTGGGTGCCAAATTTTCATTTTGGCAAGCGGCAGCACCCGTGCCAAGGGAATTGAAGATGCGCTTCAGGAATACGGGATAAGATGTGAAATAAAGGATGCAAATCACCCGCCTAACAAGGGGGTTTGTGGTATTTACACCGAAACACTCAGCCGGGGGTTTGAGTATCCGCATATTAAAACTGTATTTGTGAGCGGTGCGGATATATTTCAAAAAAAACGCCGCACAAAACGTGTGTCCCGTGATGCGGGGAAAGCAATCCGCAGTTTTGATGAGCTTACCCCGGGGGATTATGTGGTTCACCAAAGCCATGGTATTGGTCGTTTTGAAACGCTTTGCACAATCACTGTTGAAGGAATTCCCCGTGATTATTTAAAAATAGGATATAAAAACAGTGATGTTTTGTATGTACCGGTAAACCAACTTAATTTAATACACAGATATTCATATGCCGGAGACGATGCCCCCGCCCCAAAGGTAAACAAACTTGGGGGGGCGGAATGGGGACGTGCAAAGGCAAGTGCCAGGGCCTCTGTAAAACAGCTTGCAATTAAGCTGATTGATATTTATGCGGAACGCAACCGTATGATAGGGCATGCTTTCTCAGAGGATACCACATGGCAAAAGGAGTTTGAGGAGAGCTTTCCCTATGAGGAAACACCTGAACAGCTTAGCAGTATTGAGGAAATGAAACGGGATATGGAAAGTAAAAAACCCATGGATCGTCTGCTTTGTGGTGACGTGGGTTACGGTAAAACCGAAGTTGCCATAAGGGGGGCGTTTAAATGTGTAAATGAGGGGCTTCAATGTGCATACCTTGTCCCCACAACTATTTTGGCGGCACAGCATTACAATTTGTTTGTTGATAGGATGAAAAACTTTCCTGTAAAAATTGAAATGCTTTCACGTTTTCGTACACCCGCAGAGCAAAAGAAGATTTTAAAAGGACTTGCAAGCGGTGAAATTGATATTGTTATAGGCACCCACAGGCTTCTTGGGGATGATGTAAAATTTCGCCGCCTTGGGCTTTTAATTGTTGACGAGGAGCAGAGATTTGGTGTTGGACACAAAGAAAAAATTAAAAATTTAAAGCGGGGGATTGATGTTTTAACCCTCACCGCAACACCCATACCAAGAACCCTTAATATGGCAATGACAGGGATACGGGATATGAGTGTTATAACACAGCCCCCTAAAGAGCGTCTCCCCATACAAACCTATGTGCTTGAGCATGACAATACGGTCATAAAAGACGCAATTGAAAAGGAACTTGCACGGGGCGGACAGGTATATTATGTTTACAACCGTATTTCGGGAATTTATAATGTGGCAAAACGACTGGGTGATATGCTGCCCGATGCACGAATTACAGTGGCGCACGGAAGAATGAATGAAACTGTGCTTGAAAATGAGATGATGACCATGATTGAAGGAAAAACGGATATTCTTGTTTGCACAACCATTATCGAAACGGGGATAGATATCCCTAATGTCAACACATTAATAGTGGAAAATGCCGACCGAATGGGTCTTTCACAGTTGTACCAGTTAAGGGGAAGGGTGGGTCGCTAACACCGCGAGGCATATTCCTATCTGATGTTTACAAGGGTTAAGCCGCTTAGCGAGGATGC
>CAZNYY010000106.1:0-7358 GCA_964577335.1 uncultured Oscillospiraceae bacterium
GGAATGCCGGGGAGCAAGGTTTTGTTTTGCATGTCACTTCTGAATTTGCCTATGAAAACTTTAAGGGTGCGGGTCAAATAGTTCGAATTCAACCCCAGTTTAATTACTATGATGCGGACAATAAAAAGCAATACAGAAACTATACATTGTTTGAAGCAAAGGGACCTGAAGGGACTGTAACCATGTTCGGGCAGGCGGCAAATAATCAAGGGGGCGCCCAAATCATGATTGGTGCGGCACGGTGGAGCCGGATTGATGTACTGATTTACGGTGACCTTGGCATGGAAGGATATATAGACGGCGAAAAGGTTTCCCTTGAAGGGGAAAATACAAACGGCAGGTATTATCCCGCAATTGACGGCGTTAGCACGGAAAACTGGATAGGGTTTGATACATGCCGCTTTATTTATGTACCCCAAGTACACAGGGGGCATTACCGCTTGGCGAAGATTTATTTTGACAACACGGGCGTGTCAATAAGCACTCAGGCACCTACTATTCCGCCTTACAGCGGTTATGACACTTCAAAGGTTAAACTTAGTATGTCCGACGTTATCAAAGAGGGCTCAACCCCTATGTATGGTGATATAATTAATTTCAGACCCGACCTTATGGGTACTGTCAAATACGCTCCGACGGGCGGAATGTTCGGCAAGGCGGCAGCGGACACCATTTATGAAATATCCAACACTTCCGATACAATGCCCGTAGGCAGAGAATAGCTTTGCAAATATTTATGTGAAAGGATACGAAACAAAATGAGGAGAATACAAGCAATATTTTGTATAGTGTTTTTATTATTTACAAATTTAGTGCCTTATGAACATATGGTATTTGCCAATTCAACCCCTTTGGGCAAAGTACATATAAATAAAAACTTTGATGATGAAAAAACGGCTTTGGCACTTATGAGTATTGCGGATAAAGACAATAATTTTATACATGTTTATGACGAAGAAACCGAAAACGGTTATTTTCTTACGGAAAAAACGCAGAAGAACGACCCTCATTTTGATTTTAAGGTTAAGGATGCCGGCAGATACGTTGTTTTTCAGTCTGATGTACGGATGGACAAATTTGGGATGCTGGTCAGGCTGTTTTTCATGATAGATGAAAACAATTTGCGAAACAATCCCGTTGAAATACTTGAAAGCGGAGACATTCAGCTAAACAACGGAAATATTGTGGGTAAATTGACATTGGGGCAATGGAAAAATATTGCCATGATTGTCGATTTTGAGGGGGCAGTTTATGATGTATATTTAGACGGGCAAAGGGTTGCGCAGGGTGTGGGATTGCCAAGACCTGAATTTAGTAAACTGAGCGGGGTTAGAATGCACCTGATGTCATCAAACAAAAGCGGTTACAGTATAATGTTTGATAATATTAAGGTTTATGACGGGCAAGAGATTAGAGATATTGGGGATGCGAAATTCACCATTGAAAACACCGTGCTAAAACCTGATTACATGGATGCCCAAAGGCTAAACGGCACGGTTGCATTACATATAAATTCCGACAATATATTTATAAAAGACCATAGGGAAAAGCTGGATGCAAAACCGTTCATAAAGAATGATATTATAATGCTCCCTGCCAAAGCAGTGAGTGAGGGGCTTGGCTTTAACTGGCGCAAAAACGGAGAAAATATTACAATAGGTGATGACATTAAGCTTAAAATCGGTGACAAAATAATGGATGTCGGCGGGGGAAAAATTACCCTTGAAACTGCGCCTGAAATAGTTGACGGTGTGGTTTTTGTGCCGATGAGGGTGTTTTGTGAGCAGGGACTTCGGAAGGTTGCTCTGTATCATGAGTACGGGCTGATTGTAATTTCGGATAATGAGTTTGAATATGCGCAGGACGAGGCGGCACTGCAAGAGCTTGGATGCTATATGTTTTTTAACCGCCCAACCCCTGATGAGGTATTAACCACTTTTCAAACCTACGGTAAGGCGGGTGAGCATCCAAGGCTTATTGCCGACAAGGAAAAGTTTGACGAGGTTAGAAGCAACTATCAAAACAATGATTATATAAAACAGTGGACGGACGGCATTATAAATACTGCGGACGGCTTACTCACGGCGCCGCTGACGGAGTATGAAAAGGCGGACGGGCTGCGCCTGTCGTCTTCAAGCAAGGTTATGAATATACTGCATAACCTCGGCTTTGCTTATCAGATAACGGGGGATGGGAAATATGCCCAAAGAGCATGGGAGGAAATTTATAACGCCGGGCATTATCCTGATTGGAATCCCGGACATTTTCTTTGCACTGTTGGGATGATGACGGCAGTTTCCGTTGGATATGACCTTTGTTATGATGCATTTACGGAGGAGCAAAGAACATTTACCGAAGATACAATTTTTAAATACGGCATAGTAGAAGGGCTTGGGTTTTATTACGGGTTCCCAAAAGGCTCAAACTTTGTTGCGATGAGAAATAACTGGAGCGTTGTTTGCAACGGCGGCTTAACGCTGGGGGCTTTGGCAATTATGGACAGTTACCCCGAGGTGGCAAGCCTGGTTATCAGTTGTGCGGTTAAAAACTCGGAGTGGTGCATTCAGGACTTTGCACCCGAGGGTGCATGGCTTGAGGGACCCGGATATTGGAGCTATACAATGCAGTATTTAACTTATTTTTCTGAGGCGCTAACATATTCCTTGGGCACGGATTATGATATCGCAAATTATACGGGAGTAGAGCGGACAGGGGAATTTATGCTTAATATTGTGGGCAATACAGGCTCAAACAATTTTCACGATTCGGGTGCATCAGTGACTACGCCGTATTGGACATGGCTTGGGAAAAAGTTTGACAATGAAAATTTCACGGCGGCAAGAATGGCGTCGTTTGAAAGAAACAAAAGTTTAAATGGCGGCTGGCAGGATATTTTGTGGTATGACACATCCGTAACATCCACCAAAATCAATCTTCCGTTAGACCTTTATACCGCAAGGGTTGAGGCGGGTTCAATGCGCAGTTCATGGGAGGATAAAAGCGGCATTTATGTTGGTTTTCACGGCGGGGACACAAGAACAGGACATTGCCATATTGACCAGGGCACATTTGTTTTGGATATGTTGGGTCAAAGATGGGCAATTGATATAGGGGCTGATAACTACAACCTTCCGGGGTATTTTTCCTATGCGTATAACGGTGCAAGATGGAAATTATATCGTATGCGTGCGGAGGGGCACAATACAATTGTCATAAACCCCGACCAGTATCCCGAGCATGATTTGGATGCGTTTTGCCCTGTTATCAAGCGGGAGAGCAAGGAAAAGGGTGCCTATCAAGTACTTGATATGAGCGATGCTTTTAAAGGGAAGGTAAACTCGGCACTTCGGGGATATATGGTCACCGACAACAGAAGAACCTTTATTATGAGGGATGAGGTAGACCTTGCGGGCAACAGCGAATTTTACTGGTTTATGCACACCCGGGCAGAGGTTGAAATTTTGGATGAAAAAACAGCCATCCTCACACAGGGCGGCGAAAAAATGAAATTTGAATTTTTAAGCAATGTAGGCACAGCCCAGCTTTCCGTAATGGATGCAAAACCTCTGCCAACCTCGCCTGACCCCGATGGGCAAAACCCCAATACGGGTATAAGAAAGTTGGCAATTTATTTTAATGCATCGGGCAAGGTGGACGTTTCGGTACGGATAACACCTTATTATGAAAACTATGCAGACACTGAATTTACTTGTGACGAGATTGAAAACTGGGAAATTCCCGATGGGGAAATTGAAACAGAGCCGATGAATGTTTTGCTGGACCTTGCAGGTTCCGAAGTGCTTACAAATGGCAGGGAGCTTTTGCCGGGGGAGAAAATCAGAATAGGCTTTGATTTGGCGGCAAAGGAATTTCAGGCAGATAAATTTATTGAGGCAAGGTTTAATCACCATGGAAAGGATTTACTTCGCCTAGGCAAAACGGGTGACATTTATTTATTTGGAGAGAGGGTTGCGTCAGTTTACCCAGAAACTGAAAAATGGTACAGGTTTGATGTTATCCTAACCTCGGGTGACGAGACGGGAAATGTACCGAATACTGCCGATTTGTATGTAAACGGTGTGGCGGTAAAAGAAAACTTTGCGTTTAGTGCCAATAACAGTGGAGTATATGAAAGATTTAGGACGGTAAATTCATTGAAAATAGGCTACAGCCTGCAAGGACTGCAAACCGAGGACAGTGCCGTAGATGAAAACGGGGCATATTTAAATTATAAACCCGAGGGGATGTACCTTGATAATATAAATTATGAATTTTATACTGCACAGGAAGCCCCGTCTGTCAGCAAAATTACGGTTGCAAGCAATAATGCGCAGATAAATGAACTGATATCGCCCGTGCATGGCATCATTAAATACGGCGGGGCGGATATCACCGCGGCAAGCTTTAAACAAAGTCTTGTTACAACGGGGGTTTTGACCGCTTATGTTGTGGATGCAAACGGGGTACAGGTCAGTGACAGTGCGTCCATATACGGAAACATTATCAAATTTATAACAACGAACGGTGACGAAATTTTTTATACTGCCAGTATGTCATTAAGCGATGAAACTGATTTTGATGAAGGGGTGACATCTGACGGTAAAATAAGGGCAAACGACAGTTTAAACGGTTCTTTTACATATGAGATTGAAGGGCATGAAATACTTGGGGTTGTGGCACTTGGGGGAAAACCGCAACATGATACAAGTGTCGCCATAAAAACAACCGATTATAATTATGCACCGGATACTGCCGCCCCTTATTTGGAATATAAAACAAACAGTGCATCGCATTTGACAAGCACCTTTGAATTATCAGCATATCTGGAAGGCAGGGATTTACAATTTCAGCTCGAAATGCCTGATATTTCGGCATTGTTTTTATTTAATAAAAATGGTACAATAACAGCAGGTGATGAAGTTGTCGGAATTTGGGAGGAAGGCAGATGGTACAGGGTGGCATTTACCCTGTACCCGAACACGCCGTATATAGACCTTTATCTTAACGGGAAGTTTATGAAAAAGCTGAATATAGGCAGCAGTGAAGAAGTTTTTGACAAAATAAGGCTTGCACTTAATTTGTCCGAGGGTGTATCAAACGGCTTGCTTGCAATTGATGATTTCAAATATTACACAGGGGAATATAACGGTGCAGGGGCTTTTGGGGAAACCGTTTCAAATTCTTCCGGGTACATTGTCAGTGAACAGGCAAAAGAAATATATACTACCGAAAGGGATACTTCTTCGTCGCTCGTGTCAAAAGTTGCCTTTGCATCTTCCGATATTACAGTTTATACTGACAATTCTTTTAATGAAAAGGTAAATCAGGCGGATTTGATGGATGATGGCAACATTGTAGTATTAAAATCAAGTGATGGTTTAATGTTTGATTATTATAAAATTAAAGTTATGGAAAGTATTGGTACACCATTTATCACTATAGACGGTTGGAAGCGTTACAAAGTTTCCGAAGGGACGGCAGGGGCCGAAATTTACAGCAACCTGCCAATTGGGGAAACAGCTAAACTAATATTTGCTTGTTACAGGCATGATGTTTTGGAAGGTATTGCCTTGGAGGAAATAACAGGCGGCTTTAAATGCACAAAAGCAGTGTATGGCAATATTGAGGATGCTGACGGTATCAGTTTTAAGGTGATAATCATAAGCGAGGGAATAAGACCCTTAACAAAAATGGTAAGCATTAATTAGGGTAATACAGAATGGGGGAAGTTCCTAAATGGTACAACCGCGCCAGATGAGAAAGAAAAGCATCATTTATACATGGCTTGTATCCTATGTCATTATTCTGATTGTCCCGCTTCTTATGGGTTCTATATTATACATGGTTGCAAAGGTGAGTATTGAAAATGAAGTAAACCATTCTAACGACTTTTTGTTGGAACAAACCAAACAAAATGTGGACCAGCTGCTTGACGAGGTAAGAAGACTTAATGCGGAGATTAGTTTTAACAAACGTTTGGAACTATTAATGGACACGAAGAAACCTATTAACAGGGAAGAATTATATGAATTACATAAATTTAATGATGATTTAAAGCTTTACCAAACCTCCAACCGCCCTGTGGATGGGTTTTATGTGTATTTAAACAATTTGGATACAGTGGTGGACGGGAATGCAGTTACAGACAGCAGCTCGTTTTACAGGGTGTTGGATATATCGGATAGTATTGATGTTTGGAAGTGGAGGGAATCTATTTTAGGCGAAAAATCAGCCAGATATATACGGACACAGAGAAGGCATGAGAACGGGGAACTCATTGATGTCATTGCCCATGTCCAACCCCTCCCGATAAGCTCGGCATTGGAAAAAAACACAACTTCCGTCATTATATTGGACGAGGAAAGAGTTTTAAAAACGGTGGAGGGACAAATTGAAACAGAAGGGGCCTTTTTTATTCTAAATCAAGGCGATATTTTGGCATCGCGCTTTACATCAGAAAAGTACAGTGAAATAAATTTTTCACAGCTTTCAAGTGCAAAAGGAAGAATACAGGCTGAGATAAAAGGTGAAAAAATGTCCGTATCTTATACAACTTCGGAAATTACGGGATGGCAGTATGCATTTGTAATACCATCGTCAATTATTTGGGAAAAATCACAAAATATTATGAATGTGGCAATTATAATGCTGTTAATCTCAGTACTGTCCGTTGCTTTGCTTGTAAGGTTTTTTCTGAAAAAGAATTACCGTCCCATAGGAAATTTGGTTCATAATATTGAGCAGAATATAGGTTTACTTTCGGACGAAAAAAGCAGTGAGCTGGCTTTTATAGAGCAAACAATTGAAAAAACCCTTCGAAAAAACAAGGAAATAAACACTTATCTTGAACAGCAGAAGGTTACCCTTAGGCAAAGCTTTTTAACTAAATTCCTCAAAGGGCGCATGGACAGTACCGATAATATAGATGAGTATTTTAAGTCTTTTGAAATTTCGTTTGAAAGTCAAAGTTTTGTGGTGATGCTGATATATATTGATGACCTTGGTAACTTTTTTCCCGAGGAGAAGGATTTGTCTGAAAACGATAAATTTATGCATGCCCAGTTTATTATTTCAAATGTAATAAAAGAGTTGATTGAAGAATTTTACAGTGTTTATTTAACAGAAATAGACGATATGTTGGCAGCTATAATCAATATTGCAGAGCTTCAAAAGGTTAAAGAACATCTTGATAAAATAATAGAACAAGCGCAGCAGTTTATTGAAAAACACTTTAACCTGCCTTTTACGGTTTCAGTAAGCAATTGCCATCAAACCGAGATGGGTATTCCGGCGGCGTACCAGGAGGCGGTGGCGGCTATGGAATATAAATTTATTATGCCCGAGAAAAAGAATATTTA
>CAZNYY010000107.1:0-7349 GCA_964577335.1 uncultured Oscillospiraceae bacterium
ATAGGCGCTTAGACATTTTCATCATCTCCTGTTTGGCGAATTTTGTTCGAGGTAAGGCTGTCGGGGCGTTCAACCATAAGGTTCCATGGCGCGCGCACAAAAATATCCTTAATACCCTGAAGGCGGAAGTTGCCCCGCATGGATGTTTGACTAATGCCAAAGGATGTTAGGTTGTTTATGTGAATCATCATCAGGGAAACGCCTATCGTAAGACCATAAAAACCAAAGGTTGAGGACATAAACAAAATAAAAAGGCGCCAGAAAATTATGGGTGCATTTAGTTTTGGCACAAGAAGACCGGTAATCCCCGTTGCCGCAACTACAATAATCATGGGGGCGGCAACAAGGCTTGCCTCCACCGCTGCCTGACCTATGACCAAGGCGCCGACAATACTGAGCGTCTGTCCTATGTTAGAGGGCATACGGATACCCGTTTCCTTGAGGATGTCAAATACCAAAAGCATAACCACCGCCTCTATGGCGGCGGGCAGGGGCACGGTTTGGCGCTCCATGGCAATTCTTATAAGCAGTTGAAGTGGCAACATTTGCGGCTGGAACGCAACAGTTGAAATGTACAATCCCGGCACCGTAATTGTCAATATAAATGCGCTGATGCGAAGCATACGGGCAAACGAGGTATAAAAAAAGCTAAAATAATAGTCCTCACTGCTTTGGAAATTCTCAATAAAAAGGTAGGGTGCGGTCAACACCATGGGAGAGCCGTTCGTAAAAATGGCGATGCGTCCTTCAAGCAGTTTGCCCGCTACCGAGTCGGGCCGCTCGGTGTATCCTACTGTACGGAAGGGACTGTAACGGTTGTCGCCAATTAACTCCGTAATATAGTTTGAGTCAAGTACGCCGTCAATGTCAATTTTGTTCAGGCGGTCGAAGATGTCAGATATAATGGTCTTGTCCGCCAGACTGTCTAAATAACATACGCAAACCTGGGTTTTGGTGCGTTTGCCCAAAGTGAGCATTTTAATTTTAAAATCGTTGGTATTCAGCCGCCGCACAACTTGTGTAAGGTTTTGCATGAGTGACTCTGTAAATCCCTCTCTTGGCCCTCCGAGAACCTTTTCGTTGTCCGGTTCCTCAATGGAGCGAGTTGGAAACTCTTTTGTGACAAGTATGGCGGCACGCGAGCAACCCTCAACAAACAAAATGGTATCACCCGAAGTAACCCTCTCAACGATACATTGAAAGTTGTCGGTAGTTTCCGTTTCGCCCACTTGCAGTACTTCCGCCAGCAATGCATCCATAACAGGAGCATTTGTAACAGGTTTAAAATTCATAAGGGTTTTAACAATGTTACTGTTAATGGTTTCGGTGTTAACCATCTCTTTGCAAAAAACAAGGAAAAATTTAAGCGGCTTGTCACCGGGCCCGTGTATCATCTTATAACGGATAATGTCTATATCCGAAAAAACAGTTTTACTTGTGGCGATGTTCTTGTTAAGCGATGAGTGTACCTTGACTTTCTCGAGGTTGTGGTTGTGTTTTGCCATTTCTCCTTCCAAGAAACTCTTTCTTCGGTCACGCAGTTTTTTAAAAAAACGAAACATATTCTCTCCCTTTCGCAGGCACATTGTTTTGGGGAATATCTTTCTTAGTATGGTATTTTTTCTCTTTCTTATTCAATTGTTGATGAATGCGGGAAAAATAATCGACCTGTAAACAAATGCGGTAGTGTCCTGACTACATTCGTTGTTTACAAGTCGATTAAGAAATAAAACATCTATGGGTCAGATGCTTTTTTCGAGAGTATGTGTGCCGCTGGGAACCTGTTTTTCTTCGCCGTCGATAAAAATATCGGCGGTGCAACCCTCGGGCACGGTAAAGGTATATGTCACAGAACCCCCATTTCGCCTCCATTCAGATGAAACCACGCCGTGGCGTGTGTCAACGGATGCGGAAACATGGTCTATCCGCGGGTCTGTTACGGGTTTGAACAAAATATGCCGAAAACCGGGATTTGCCTCGTCAATGCGTATTCCCGCCATAACCTCATACATCCAGTCACCGACTGCGCCGTATGCATAATGATTAAATGAGTTCATATCAGCACTCCAAAGCTCTCCTTTGTCGTTTATGCCGTCCCAATGTTCCCATATGGTTGTAGCACCATGATTAACGGAATAAAGCCATGATGGAAAGTTCTCCTGCAAAAGGAGGGTGTATGCAAGGGAATGGTGCCCGGTCATGGTAAGGGCATGAAGGAGGTACGGTGTTCCCACAAAGCCCGTTGTCAAACGGTTTTTATTTTCCAAAACAAGCTCCGCCAGCCTGTCGCCGAAGGGTTGCAGGTCATCCGCAAGCGAGAAGAATATCGTAAGGGCATGGGCGGTTTGGGTTTGGCATATAAGCCTGCCGTTTTTGATAAAGGCAGTATTAAACGCACTGAGAATATTTTGGCGCAAATCTTCAAACTCGGACACATCCCTGCCCAAAACCTTTCCCGCACGAATTACAATACCGGTGGAATAGGCAAAATAAGCCGTGGCAATCAGTGCCTCGTCAGTGGCGCCCTTGTAGCTTCCCGGTTTTGCATCCAAGCCCAGCCAATCTCCGTATTGGTGCCCTGTGTTCCAAATATATGGGTTATCACCCTGGGCTTTGATATAGCCAATCCATTTTGTCATACTATCATACTGTTCCTCCAAAATGGTGCGGTTTCCATAGGATAGGTAAAGTTGCCAAGGGCAAATCACAGCGGCATCCCCCCATGCGGCGGAGCTGGCACCGTCTTTGTCCAACACATTCGGAATAACAGCCGGGATGCCCCCGTCGGGATACTGGTCCGCTTTCAAATCCCTAAGCCATTTCACAAAAAACCGTTCCACATCAAAATTATATGCGGCGGTTTTGATGAACATCTGGGCATCTCCCGTCCATCCCAGGCGTTCGTCACGCTGGGGGCAGTCGGTTGGAACATCTAAAAAGTTTCCTCTTTGCCCCCAAACAATATTTTCAAAAAGCTTGTTCACTTTTGCATTTGAACAGCTAAAGTGACCTGTGCGTGCCATGTCGGAATGTACAGCAATCGCAGTAAAATCCTCTGGTTTCGGCTCTTTATCCCATCCAATTAGATGTATGTAACGAAAGCCCTGAAAGGTGAAGTGCGGTTTGTAGGTCACAGTTTCTCCGTTTGAAATAACAATAATCCGCTGCTGGGCAGAACGCAAATTCTCGGTATATAGGTTTCCGAGTTTATCCAAAATTTCTCCGTGGCGGATTTCAAGAACGGTGCCTGCGGGCGCCGATGAGGTGAATGAAACATACCCCGTCAGGTTTTGCCCAAAATCAATTATATACCCTTCCGACCTTGCAGGCACTATCGAAACAGGATTAAGGTACTGCGTTTCAACAATATTTTCACCTTCTTGCGGAATTAGGATATCCTTTGTGAAATCAAAAACCAAGGCACTCTCCCAAATCTTTTCATGGGGGCGGGTGTCAAAGGTTTCTCCCCCGTATATTGTGCTTTGCAAAATTTGGGTTTTGGCAACCTGAAAGCTTTCATCACTGAAAATCACATCCTCGCTTCCGTCCCGATACACAATATTAAGCGCACAAATTATAGCAATACGGTCGCTTTTATAATGATGTCCGTGGGTCCATCCAAGTCTGCTGTGGTACCAGCCGCATCCGGCGGTAATCTCAAGGGCATTTTCCCGGTCCATAAAATCAGTCACATCAAGTTCCTGAACCTGCACCCGATAGTTGTATGATGTCCAACCGGGTGCCAGAACAAAATTTCCTATCCGACGTCCGTTTAATGTGGCAATATAAGCTCCTAAAGCTGTAATATAAAGTGTTGCGGATTTAATTTCTTTTTTTGCGGGGAAGGTTTTGGCGAACACAGGGCTTACCGTCCCGTAGTCCGACGGGGCACAAATCCAATCGGCTTTTTGTAATAAATGCATAGTCATAAAAACCTCCTAATTTTTGATATCAGTATAGCAATATTCATACTGCAAGTCAATATAAGAAATGCTTAAAACAGAGGTCATTATATATAATAATTCCAAATTCGGTAAAACGAAAATTGACAATTGAATAATTTTGTGGTAAAATTACAAAAGTAATTATATTCCGATATGTGGAGAGGGGTTAAGTGTTCTGGAGAATAGGCGACCAAAAGATGATACACAAAAGAACAAAGAATTTTTGCGTGCGTTGTCCCATTTTTCGCAAATAGGGGTAACAATGGCAGCATGTGTGCTGGTCGGCGTGTTTCTGGGCAGGTTTTTAGATAACCTTCTGGGCACTTCACCATGGCTACTGCTGCTTTTTTCTTTATTCGGGGCGGGTGCCGCTTTTAAGGTTTTGTTTGATTTGGCGGGGAGGAAATAACAATCCCTTTGGAAGGAGAAATATGAAACTGTCTGAAATTCCGAAAAAAATGGTTTGGGCAATTTGTGTTTTGTGCATATTTTTTGTGCTGGCGGGGATTATTTATTACCGTTCGATGTCGTGTCTGCCCTTTGTTTTGGGGGTAATCTTAGGTTCGGCGGCAAGCGTGTTAAAGGTTCTCCTCCTTGCACGGACCGTTGAGAGGGCAATGGAGATGGAACAAAAAACGGCAGGAAAATATGTCGGCTTACAGCATCTTTTGCGCCTTCTTTTTACGGGTGTGGTGCTTGCGGCGGCGGCGATTGTTCCATGGATAAGTCTGTGGGGGGCGGTGCTTGGCATATTTTCTTTTCAGATATCTGTCTACATTCTGAAGTTTTCATCAAAAACCTGAAACTATGTTATACTGGTGGTGAGTTTTCTTGGATTTTAATATCGACAATCTTTGGCTTATAAAAATAGGCGGGTTTGATGTGTTGATTACGAGAACAATATTCAATACATGGATTATCATGCTGTTTATCATAGCGTTTGCTGTTTTTGTACGCATAAAGCTACGCAGCTTTAAGGAAATTCCCCAAGGCTTTCAAAATGCAATAGAAGCGGTGGTTGAAATATTTGATAATTTTATGAAAAACACGGGGGGTGAAAAATTGGCACCCCTTGGGGGATGGTTTTTCATGGTATTTGTGTTTTGTTTTGCTTCTATTGTCGCGGGTGTTTTGGGACTAAGACCCCCGACTGCCGACTGGGCAACCACATTTGCCCTTTCTCTTGCAACCTTTATTCTTATACAGATAATGGGCATAAAGCACCGCAAAGGCGCATATATAAAAACTTTTTTTGAGCCTCATCCGGTATTTTTACCGCTGAACTTAGTGGGGGAATTGGCACGGCCGATATCACTCAGCTTTCGTTTTTTCGGCAATGTTTTGTCGGGGATGATTATTATGACACTGTTTTATACGCTAACACCCGTGTTTGTGCGCTTTGTAATACCCGCCGCACTTCATGCGTATTTTGATATATTTACGGGTGCGCTGCAAACATATATCTTTTGCGTACTAAGTGTGATTTTTATAAGGGGAGCGGTAGAATAAAATTTAAAAACTAATAGTATTGGAGGAATTATTTATGCAAGACCCATTGGCTTTTGTTATCGCAATAGCACATATCTCAGCGGTTGTGGCACTTTTAAACGGTTTGTTCACAACTTTTGGGCAGGCAAATATTGCCGCCCGGGCAATAGAATCCATCGCACGCCAACCGGAGGCGGCGGACTCCATTAGGGGTACCATGTTCATCGGCCTTGCAATGGCGGAAACCTCGGGTATATACGGGCTTTTAATTGCCATTATTATGCTGTTTGCAAACCCGCTTGTGAATATATTTTTGCAAAATATGCAGTAGGTGGGGGCGTAGGGAAAACCGGCGGGAAAGCGCTTTTATTTGGGTTGTAAAAAAACGTCGGTTTATGGATGTTTCAGTGAGGGGAGGCCTCTTAATTTGAAATTTGAAGTTGCTATTTTGCTTGCGGGTTTGCCCGAGGGGCGTGTGTTCGGTTTGGACATGCAGACCTTGACGGACACTGCAATTCAGCTTTTAAATGCCTGCATTTTGGCAGCGGCTTTAGGGTTTATACTGTATAAGCCAGTGCGGGAGTTTATGCATCGGCGCACCGAAAAAATAAACGGGCAGTTTAAGGATGCCCGTGATAAAATGGCGGAGGCGGACGAACTTAAATCCATGTACGAAAAAAAGCTGAGGGAAATTGATACAGAGCGTATAAAAATATTGGAAGCAGCAAGGGCTGCCGCCGCAGAAAAAAGCAAGCATATCTTAGAAGAGGCAAGAAGTGAAGCGGCGGATATAAGAAGGCGTACGGAAGAAAGTGTGCTAGGCGAAAAAGAACGTCTTAAAAAAGAAACAAGACTTCATATAATTGAGGTTTCTTCTCTTATGGCGGCAAAGTTTGTGAAACAATCCATTGACAGCGATGCTCAGGACAGGTTGTTTGAAGAAACCATGACTGAATTGGAGGAATCGAAATGGCCCGGCTGAAGGACCGTTATGCAGAGGCGCTTTTTCAGTTGTCTGTTGAGGACGGAAAGTTACATGAATACATGGAACAGGCTGTTTTTGTGCTTGATGCTTTGCAGGGCGGTGAGTACGAAGGCTTTTTGGTGCATCCTCATATTCCCGACACGGCAAAGAGAGAACTTTTGCAAAACCTTTTTGCAAACAGGGTTTCGGGGGATTTGATAAGCTTTTTGTGTTTGACGGTTGCAAAAAACCGTGAGTCACTCATTGTTCCCGTGCTTTCCTCGTATATAGAAATGGGGAAAAGGTATCTTGGCAAGGTTGTTGCAAATGTTGTGTCAGCCGCCCGGCTTCGGGATGAGCAGGTTTTGGCGCTTAGCTCGGTGTTGTCAAAAAAACTGGGTAAAAGGGTGGAAATTCAGCTTAGGATGGACCCTGATTTAATAGGGGGGTTCTATATCCATGTGGACGGACGCCTTATTGACCGCACAGTTAGAACACAGCTTGAAAATATGAAGGAATGTATTGAAGCAGGGGGTGCCAGATGATAGTAAAACCTGAAGAAATAAGTAAGGTTATAAAACAGCAGATAAAAGAATTTTCGTCCGCATTGGATGTTTCCAAGGCGGGGTCGGTTATACAGGTAGGGGATGGAATTGCCCGTGTTTACGGGCTTGGCGACGCTATGAGCGGTGAGCTTTTGGAGTTTCCGGGCGGGGTTTACGGCATTGCCCTAAACCTTGACGAGGAAAGTATCGGGGCGGTTTTAATGGGTGCGGATGCAAGCATTAAAGAGGGTGACCCCGTAAAACTCACAGGCAGGATGGCGGAGGTGCCTGTCGGGGATGCTATGCTTGGGCGTGTGGTAAACGCATTGGGTGAGCCTATTGACGGGCGCGGGCCTATTGCATCAACATCATGCAGAAGTGTGGAAAATGTTGCGCCCAGCGTTATTA
>CAZNYY010000108.1:0-7336 GCA_964577335.1 uncultured Oscillospiraceae bacterium
AAAAAAATAAATTTATTTTTGTTCGGGGAGATGAGCGGGCTTTGGGGGGCGGTAAAAGCCTTTTTCGGAGCGATACTCGGCATGATTATAGGTGTTTTGGGCGGGTTTGACACAGCCTTGCAGGTTTTAATAGGGGCGACGGTGATTGATTTTATGAGCGGTATAATGGCATCCATTTATCAAAAAAGGTTATCGTCAAAGGTCGGGTACATGGGCATTATCAGAAAAATAGGCATATACTGTGTTGTGGCGCTTGCTTGTCTTGTAGACGGGTTTACAGGAACAGCACCCGCACTGCGGTCCGTGGCGATTGGGTTTTACATCGCCATGGAAGGCTTATCAATACTTGAAAACACGGCGGCAATGGGTACGCTGACACCAAAGTTTTTGCGGGATGTTTTAGCGCAGTTAAAAGACAGGAGGTAAGTTATGAAAACAATTATAATAGATGCAGGACACAACTTTTCGGGGTTTGACACGGGGGCAGAGGGCAACGGCCTTCGTGAGCAGGATGTAACCTTTAAAATTGCCGAGGCTACGGGAGAAATACTTCGGGGGCGGGGGTTTAAGGTAATCCTTACAAGAAACGAGATAAATGAGAATGTGGGCAGCGGCACGATGATGAGCAGTTTGCAGACCAGGGCGGACATTGCAAACAGAGCGGGGGCGGATTTGTTTTTATCTGTCCACACAAACGCTTTTGTAAATGCACAGGCAAACGGCACGGAATGTTATGTTTACAGTTTGGGCGGTGAGGCGGAAAAATGCGCAAAAAAGATTTGCTGGGCTATTGTATCCCTTTTAAAAACCAGGAACAGAGGGGTTTTGGCACGTCCGTCGCTTGCGGTTTTGCGGCTTACGAAAATGCCTGCGGTGTTAATTGAGACGGCGTTTATCTCAAATCCCGAGGAGGCGGAGAAGTTATCCCAACGCACGGGGGATTTTGCACGGGCGATAGCGGACGGTGCGGCGGAGTATTTAGGGGCGGTACGCACAAACCGTTTTAGTTATGACGACACGGTGGATGCAATGGTGCGCCACGGAGTGACGGACACCCAAAACATGGAATACTGGGAGCGGGGGCTTGCGGGCGGTGATTTATCACCCGAATATGTTCGAACAATTCTTGACAGGTATGCCAGGCTTGTGGATGGTGTCCGCTGACATGGCGATTGTATTTTGTGCATGGGTGAGTTTTCTTGCTCGGCACCGAAAGAATTATGAAAACGGGAAGAACCCAGGGTGCAACCCATAAAAATTTTACAAAAAAATTTAATAATTTTTTAAAACTTATTTAATTAATTGTAACCCTTGATACAAAAGGCTTTCAGAAGAAACGAGCATCTCCTAATCTGTGGTATACAATGGAGGATCGTGCATAAAATACCAAAAAATGAATATAATTGCTTGACAAGGGGTAAAATTTGTAGTAATATACCCGCGAAGGAGTGATTTGATGTTAAAATTCAAAGAGCTGCTGAAACCTTTTTTCAAAAAATATAAACTTACGGCACTGGTTTTGGTGGTTCTGACAGCGTTCACTATCGTAATTTGCGCTGCGGCTACGGGCAAATCTGTTAATATTTACGATGGAGAAAATGTTGTAAATTTAAAAACTAAAAAATCCTTTGTTTACGAAATGCTGCAAGAAGCAGGTGTTGTTATTGGGGAAAACGACGCTGTGGACCCGCTGCCTGACACCCGCATCAAAGGAGATGCGGAAATATTTATCAGGCGTGCGGTTGCGGTAAGACTTCATGAAAATGACTTTGTTAAGGAATTTTTCGTCCCTGTCGAAAACGTGGGGGACGCACTGGCACTCTCGGGTGCGGTTTTGGGAGAACACGATATTGTGACACCCGCCGCAGACGAAGTGATACAAGGAAATGTTGATATTTATATCAAAAGGGCGGCAGAAGTAATTCTTGCGGCTGACGGTGAGGAAAAAACCATTTATACCGTGGGTGACACGGTGGCGGAGGTTATGGAACAGAGCGGCATTGTACTTGGAGATGCCGACAGGCTTGACACGGGGATGGAAACACCCGTCGAAGACAAAATGCGTGTAAATGTAATCCGTGTTACCTCGGAGGTTTTGGAGGTTACTGAGGATATACCCTACAAAAGCGAAACACGCACCACATCCCAGCTTGAAAAAGGCAAAAGCAGAACGGTTCAAGCAGGTAAAAACGGTAAAAAAACCGTTAAATACGAAGTGGTTTACGAAAACGGGGATCAGGTTTCCAAAAAAGAAATATCATCAACAGTCGTTACAAAACCCCAAAATGCAATTGTGGAACACGGCACCGTAACCGTTGCAACAACAAGCAGGGGAGAAAATTTCAGGTACTCCCGTGTGATACAATGTACCGCTACGGCGTATGACCTGTCATACGAATCGTGCGGGAAAAGACCGGGGGACCCGGGGTACGGCATCACGGCAAGCGGCATGAAAGCCGCATATGGCGTGGTGGCGGTTGACAGAAGTGTTATCCCGCTTGGAACACGTTTGTATATCGAGGCACATGACGGAAAGTCATGGACCTACGGTTATGCGGTGGCGGGGGATACGGGTTCGGGGATACGGGGCAACAGGGTTGACCTGTTCTTTAACACCCGAAGCGAGGCACTTGCCTTTGGCAGGAAAACCGCAAATGTTTATATCTTAGACTGATTAAAAGCGCAAAGTGAATTTGGGAGGTGTGGTATTTTGCCGCACCTCTTTTTTTAATTTAGAGTGATAAAAGAGAATTTAAAATCTTGACGGGGGAGAAGATTTCCTATATAATGAAAAAAACGATTGACGAGGTTATATAAATTGAAAACTATTGCTGTGCTGCCAAACAGGGCAAGGGATTTAAATTTAACCGACACAAAAGAAATTTTAAAAAAGCTGAGCATTGATATTCGTATTTTGACAAAACCCGAGTATACGGAACTTGCGCCGTATGCCGAGTTTTGTGACGAGCCTGCGCTTTATAATAAATGCGACATGGTGCTGGCACTCGGCGGGGATGGAACACTCCTGTCTGCGGCGCGTGCGGCGGCACCCTACGAAAAACCCGTGCTTGGGGTAAACTTCGGCAGTTTGGGGTTTTTAACGGGCAGCGAAAAAGAATATTTTTTGGAAAATGCCTGTGACGTGGTTTTGGGCAAACACAGAATTGAAGAAAGAATGATGCTTGGGGCATCCGTTATAAGGGACGGGGAAGAAATTTCGTCGTACATTGCCCTAAACGACATTGCGCTTACACGCTCCACATTTTCAAAGCTTGTAAGCATTTCAATTACCGTGGACGGAGATTTTGTGGATATGTACACGGCGGACGGGATTGTGGTGTCAACCCCAACAGGGTCTACCGCATATTCCCTAAGCGCCGGAGGACCGATACTTGACCCCGGGCTTGAAGCGGTGGTTATAACACCTGTTTGTCCGCATATGCTGCATTCACGGCCGATTGTGCTATCCCCCGAAAAGGTGATAACCCTTGAGGTTTGTGACTTTAAATCACACGAATGTGCAATAACGGCGGACGGGCAAGAGGGTGCGGTACTGCAAAACGGGGATATTGTAAAAATTGAAAAATCGCCCTATGTTACAAGGCTTATAAGGTTACAGGACACAGGGTTTTACGAGGTTTTAAGAAATAAAATGCATAGTTAGGGGTGGCTTTATGCGGCAGAAAAGGCACAACGCTATTTTGGCACTGATTAAAGAAAAATTTGTGGAAACGCAAAAAGAACTGACGGAAGAACTTTTGAATATGGGGTACAATGTAACGCAGGCGACCGTTTCAAGGGATATCAAAGAACTGCGCCTGATTAAAAGCCAAAACGAGGAAGGGCGTTACAGGTACGTTCAGGCACATTCAAGGGGAGTGCCCGACGGTGGTTCACGAACGAGGATTATTTTTTCGCACTCGGTTGTGAGCGTGGACTATGCGCTGAACAATGTGGTTATAAAAACCCTGTCGGGGATGGCACAGCCTGCGGCGATTACGCTTGAGGCGATGGGCTGGCCCGAGATTTTGGGCACAATCGGCGGGGATGACACGGTGTTTGTTGTGGTGAAGAATGAGAAATACGCCGAAAAGCTTACCGTAACACTCAGGCAAATGATAAGCGGGGGGAAATGATATGATAAGCCAACTTATTATTTCAAATTTTGCGATTATTAAGGATGCAGAGCTTGTGCTGTCAGATGGGCTTAATGTTCTGACGGGGGAAACGGGTGCGGGGAAATCGCTGATAATTGATTCGTTGAATTTAGTGACGGGCGAGAGGGGCAACCGTGACCTGATACGGGCGGGTGAGAAAAGCGCAAGGGTTGAGGCGGTGTTTTCGCTGCCTGACGGACTTTTGCCGGAGGAGCTTGGCGAGGAGATTTTGCTTAGCCGGGAACTTTTTGCAGACGGGCGAAATGTTTGCCGAATAAACGGGCGGGCGGCAACGCTTGCACAGCTTCGTGAAGTGGGCAGTTACATAATCAATATTCACGGGCAGCAGGACAACCAAAACCTTCTAAAACAATCTTCACATATGGATTTTGTGGACAAGTATGCGGGGGAAGAGCTTTTAGGCAAGCTTGAAACCTACAGGGAAATATATTCAGAGCAAAAGCGGGTTAAAAAAGAGATTGAAACACTTGAGAAGGACGACGGCGAAAAGCTTAAAAGGCTTGACACGCTTCGGTACTGGGCGGAAGAAATTGAGATGGCACAGCTTGTCCCGGGGGAGGACGAGGAGCTTGCTTCCAGGCGGGACGTGCTTGAAAATGCAGAAAAACTTGAAATAGCGGTAAACGGTGCGTACGACAAGCTTTACGGGGAGGACAACTCCGCAAGGGATTTGTTGTCGGTGGCGGCACAGCTTTTGCAGACGGCGGCGGGGTTTGACCACACGCTTGAGGAAGCGGTTGAAGCGGTGTATGATGCACTTTACAAGGCGGAGGATGTTGCCCACGGGCTTGCAAGCTACCGTTTAAATATTTCCGGGGATGCGGCGGAGCTTGACGAGGCGCTGGATAGGATTGACCTTATAAACAAACTGAAAACAAAGTTTGGCGGCAGTATTGACGATATAAACAATTACGGGAAAGAGCGCGAGGAGGAGATTTTGGCGATTGAAACCTCGGACGAGAGGCTTTCTGAGCTTAAAGGACAGTTTACCCGCCTTTCAAAGGATTTGGAGGATGCCGCCGCTGATTTACATAATGTAAGGGCGGGGGTTTGCGCCGAAATTGAAAAAAGGGTTATGGACGAGCTTTCGGGGCTTGACATGAAAAACGTTGTGTTTAAAATAGACATTGCAAAATGTGACTACACCCAAAACGGTGCCGACCATGTGGAGTTTATGATTTCAACAAGCCCTGCGGAGCCGGTAAAACCCATGGTTAAAATTGCGTCGGGCGGCGAAATGTCACGAATATGCCTGGCACTGAAAACCGTTTTGGCGAATGCCGACACCGTGCCAACACTTATTTTTGACGAAATTGACACGGGTGTAAGCGGGCGGGCGGCAATAAGAATAGGCGAGAGGCTGCGCTTTTTGGGGAGGGGCAAGCAGGTTATATGCATAACCCATCTGCCGCAGATAGCCGCAATGGCACAGCACCATTACCTTGTGGAAAAAGAACTTTCGGAGGGCGCTGTGACGGCAAGCGTTTTGGAGCTTGACGGGGCGGGGCGCATAAACGAGGTTGCAAGAATTATCGGCGGGGACAGGGTTTCCGACAAAACGCTGCAAACTGCCGAGGAAATGATAAATGATTTTGTCGAATAAAGGTATTGAAACTTTGCCGAATAAATGATAAAATATTCACGATTATGTTTGGAAGGAGAAAAAATATGATTTATTCCCACGAAGTAGAGCAAATGCATTGTGTTGCAAAGGGAGCATGTCACGGACCCGCACCCATCCCGCAGGAAGGGCGCTGGACCGAAGCGAAGGAAATAAAAGACATTTCAGGTTTGACCCACGGTGTAGGATGGTGCGCACCGCAGCAGGGCACTTGCAAACTGACGTTAAATGTTAAGGAAGGTATTATCGAGGAGGCACTTCTTGAAACCACGGGTTGCACGGGTATGACGCACTCGGCGGCTATGGCGGGTGAAATACTCACCGGAAAAACGCTTTTGGAGGCGCTTAACACCGACCTTGTGTGTGATGCGATAAACACCGCAATGAGAGAGCTTTTCCTGCAAATTGCCTACGGCAGAACGCAGACGGCGTTTTCAGAGGGCGGGCTTCCGATAGGTGCGGGACTTGAGGACCTTGGGAAAGGACTTCGCAGTCAGGTGGGTACGGTGTACTCCACAAAGGCGAAGGGCGCACGGTATTTGGAACTTGCGGAAGGATACATAACCGAGATGGCACTTGACGAGGAAGATGAGATTATCGGCTACAAATTTGTGCATCTTGGCAGAATGATGGATATGATAATGAAGGGTACGGACGCTAACGAGGCGATGGAAAAGGCTTCCGGACAATACGGCAGGTTTGAGGATGCGGCTCGCATCATAAACCCCCGTGAGCAGTAAAGGAGGAAAAATTATGCCATTGTTTGAAAGCTATGAAAGAAGAATAAAACAAATTGATGCCGTTTTGGGAAAATATGGTATTGGGGACCTTGACGAGGCTAAAAAAATATGTGACGAGCGTGGCGTCGATGTTTATAATATAGTAAAAGAAATTCAGCCCATTTGTTTTGAAAATGCCTGTTGGGCGTATATCACGGGTGCGGCTATCGCAATTAAAAAAGGGTACAAAAACGCAAGCGAGGCGGCTGAAATTTTGGGTGAAGGGTTACAGGCTTTTTGTATCCCCGGCTCTGTTGCGGATGACAGGAAAGTTGGTATAGGGCACGGAAATTTGGGTGCAATGCTGCTTCGTGACGAAACAAAATGTTTTGCGTTTTTGGCGGGGCATGAAAGTTTTGCGGCGGCGGAAGGTGCAATAGGCATCGCAAAATCGGCAAACCGTGTAAGGCGTGAACCGCTTCAGGTTATCCTAAACGGGCTTGGGAAGGACGCCGCACAGATTATTTCAAGAATAAACGGGTTTACATATGTTGAAACCAAGTTTGATTATTATACGGGCGAGTTAAACATTGCAAAAGAAAAGGCGTACTCAAAGGGCGAACGTGCAAATGTGCGCTGCTACGGTGCGGATGATGTGCGTGAGGGTGTGGCTGTTATGCACCATGAAAAGGTTGACGTTTCAATTACGGGCAACTCCACAAACCCAACACGTTTTCAGCACCCCGTTGCGGGAACATACAAAAAAGAGTGTGTGGAGCAGGGCAAAAAATACTTCTCTGTTGCCTCCGGCGGCGGCA
>CAZNYY010000109.1:0-7329 GCA_964577335.1 uncultured Oscillospiraceae bacterium
CAAATCTTAATGATGCTGATTCTCTGTTTAGTGGCAATGGTCTTGGTAATATGGGGGAATCTTTCGCTGTAAAAAACTTTGCCGAACTAAAAAGTTATTTGAAATCTGATAACGAAATGGAATGTATATTTATATTTAACCGCAAAAAACAGAAATGGAGTTGCATTAGTAAGAATATGATTGTTTTTTTGTAAATTATAGCCTGTCCTTTTTGGGCTAGGAGGGACGATGTAAAAAGCCGGCTTAACTTGATGTTATGCCGGTCTTTCTATTTTTATATTAAAAAATGTAAAAAAGTCTTGTTTTTTATCAATAATTGTAATATACTTTATAAGTAAATAAATTTATTTATATAAACTGAAAGGAGGGTGCAAATGACCACATATCAAGATTTTGGTAGTTATCTTCGATATTTACGAGAAAATCATAATCCTATGATAACGCAAGAGAAACTTGGTGAGCTAGTTGGAAAGAAAAAAATGACGATCAGCTTGATTGAAAATGGTAAAAATGCACCTCCTAAAGATGAGTTTTTGCAGAAATTAGTTGAAGTTTTAAATTTGGATGAAGACCAAAAGATTAAATTATTTGATTTAGCAGCCATCGCTCGAGGAGCAGTTCCTGAAGATATAGTTGATTATTTTAATGAACATCAGGGACTTAGGAATGCCATACGAGAGGCAAGAAGAAAAAAGTTGCCGAATTCCTTCTGGGAAAAAATAACGAAAGAGGAGATTGATGTACAATGAACTTTACAGAAAAGGCGAATTTTATATGGAGTGTGGCAGACCTGCTGCGAGGTGATTTTAAACAGAGTGAGTACGGTAAGGTTATCTTACCCTTTACTGTTTTACGCCGATTTGATTGTGTATTAGAGTCCTCAAAACCCAAAATTTTAGAATTGAATAAAACACTCACTATTTCTAACAAAACACCTGTGTTCAAGCGTTACACAGGACATGACTATTATAATACCAGTGAGTTTGATTTTGAAAAGTTGTTGGATGACAGCAATGCTATCGAAACAAATTTACGAGATTATATTAACGGATTTTCGGATGACGTAAAAGAAATACTTGACAATTTCGAAATTTTCACAATTATAGACCGATTGAAAAGAGCAAATCTTCTTTACTTAATTGTGCAAAAGTTTAACGAAATAGACTTACATAATGATACTGTAGATAATCTTGAAATGGGTTATATGTTTGAGGAATTAATACGACGTTTTTCTGAGCAATCAAATGAAACTGCCGGAGAACATTTTACTCCACGTGAAGTAATAGAACTCATGGTAGAGCTTTTGTTTGAACCGGATATGGATGAAATTACAAAGGACGGTAAAGTTGTAACGATATATGACCCTGCTTGCGGCACGGGTGGTATGCTTTCGGTAGCCCAAAATAAAATCATAAACACAAATATGAAAAGTACAGTTATTCCTTTTGGACAGGAACTTAATCCTGAAACTTATGCTACTTGCAAATCAGATATGATTTTGAAAGGTAATACAAATAGTCAGATAGTTCTTGGGAACAGCTTTTCTGAGGATGGTTTTGGGCGTAAAGAAAACGGTGAGCCATGGACATTTGATTATATGCTTTCCAATCCCCCGTTTGGCGTGGAGTGGCGAAAGGTTGAGCGCATTGTAAAAGATGAACATTCGACCCAGGGTTTCAACGGAAGATTCGGCGCGGGAACACCACGAATTTCTGATGGCTCTTTGCTATTCTTACAGCATATGATTTCTAAAATGACCCCACCCGAAAAAGGTGGCAGTCGTATAGGAATTGTTTTTAACGGTTCTCCCCTATTTACCGGAGATGCCGGAAGCGGAGAAAGTGAAATTCGTCGTTGGATTATCGAAAATGATTTACTGGAAGGAATTGTTGCCCTGCCGGATCAGCTTTTTTATAACACAGGCATTTCAACTTATGTATGGATACTCACTAATCGCAAAACAGACCGTAGAAAGGGTAAAATACGATTAGTAAACGGTGTTTCCTATTTTGAAAAAATGCGTAAGGCACTTGGTAATAAGCGTAATCAGATTAGCGAGCAAAACCGTCAAGATCTTGTAAAACTATATTATATGTATGAGCCACATGAAGATTATAAAGATTTTGATAACGAAGACTTCGGTTATTATAAAATAACGGTTGAAAGGCCTCTTAGACTAGATTATTCAACAGCAGAAGAGAGATTAAAGTCACTCAGCGAAACTGATACCTTTATTTATGGTAATACTAAAACAGATGACGAATCGGCACCACCTTTTTATATTAAACTATCAGAAGCATTAAGGGAAGTAGATCAAACAAAGGTATTTTTAAATAAAAATGATTTTGCAGATGAAGTAAAAAAAGCTCTATCCAAGCATAATATTGATATGGCTGGAAGATTTGAGGCTCTCCTCTCGTGCCTCTGCCAAACAAATGCTGATGCCGATATTGTTACCGATAAAAAAGGAAATCCTGTAGCGGATACATCATTACGAGATACAGAAACTATTCCGCTAAAAGAAGATATTCAAGAATATTTTGGACGTGAAGTTTTGCCTCATATTCCGGATGCTTGGATTGATGAAAGCAAAACCAAGATAGGTTATGAAATACCTTTCACGCGGCATTTTTATAAGTTTACTCCCCTGAGAAGCAGCTTAGAAATAATGAAGGAAATCAAAGCGTTAGAGCAGAAAATTAAAACAAGCCTAAAGGGGGTGCTTGAGGAATGAAGCGGTATACAGAATATAAAGATAGTGGAGTGCCTTGGATTGGAGAAATACCAAGGGATTGGGACCTTAACAAAATTAAATATTCTACTTATGTAAAAGGCAGAATAGGTTGGCAAGGTTTAAAATCAGATGAATTTATAGACGAAGGTCCATATTTAGTTACAGGAACTGACTTAATTAATGGCAAAATAAATTGGGATACTTGTTACCACATAAGCGAAGAACGATATAATGAGGCTCCTCAAATTCAACTTGAAAATGGTGATTTATTAATTACAAAGGATGGAACTATAGGGAAAATATCTATTGTAAGTAACAAGCCTGACAAGGCAATACTTAATAGTGGTTTGTTTGTTACACGACCGCTCTGTAATATTTACATTACCAAATTTATGTATTGGATTTTAAATTCAAAAGTTTTTTGGAGTTACTTTGAATATCTTGAAACCGGTTCGACTATAAAACACCTTTATCAAGAAACTTTTGAGAACTTTTCATTCCCGGTTCCGAATATACAAACTCAACATTCTATTGCAGACTATCTTGACCGCAAAACTGCTGCTATAGACACACTTATTTCCGATAAACAAAAGATGATTGATCTGCTAAAAGAAAAGCGGCAGGCTATTATCAGTGAAGCAGTAACAAAAGGGCTTGATAAAAATGTACAGATGAAAGATAGTGGTATTGAATGGATTGGGGAAATTCCAGAACATTGGGAAGTTAAAAAACTTTCATACATTGCAAAAACTATAAGTGGTGGTACTCCAAGTAGAGATAAGATAGAATATTGGAAAAATGGAACTATCCCTTGGATGTCATCTGGAGAAATAAACAATGAATTTATTTCAAATACCAAAGAATTTATTACTGCTTTAGGAATGCAAAACTCAAATGCTAAAATATTACCAAAGCATACTGTAATGATGGCGTTAAATGGACAAGGTAAAACAAAGGGAATGACAGCAATATTGGAAATCGAAACAACATGCAATCAATCGTTAGTCGGATTTGTGTGTGATGATCGAGAAGTAGAATATAAATTCTTGTTTTATGTATTTAAGACAATATATAAGTATATTCGTAGCCTTGTTGGTGATGAATCACGAGAGGGATTATCCGTTTCGTTTCTTAGACAACAAAGAATTGCTGTTCCGTCTATATCGGAACAACAGAAAATTATACAATATTTAGATAGCATAACATATAATATTGAAGACATTATACGTGATGTGGATCTACAAATAGAAAAATTAAAGGAATACCGTCAAGCAATTATCAGCGAATCGGTAACCGGAAAGGTGGCAATCTAATGGCAATTGAAACCAAGGAAATCACCTTTGAAAATGAAATTGAATACAGCCTAATCAATAATGGGGGGTATATAAAGGGCAATCCTGCCAACTTCAATCGAGAGCTTGCCATAGATGCTACCTTGCTCTTCCGCTTCTTACAGGATAGCCAACCGGAAGAGTGGGAAAAGGCTGTTGCCAAGCATGGTAATGATGTTGAGGGAAATTTTCTAAAACGCCTTAACAGAGAGTTAAATACCCATGGTATGTTACACCTATTGCGAAAAGGTATCGTTGATGCTCCCGCTAAGTTTACACTTTGCTATTTTCAACCTGCCAGCAACATGAACAGAACAGATACGGAAAATTATCAAAAAAATATCCTGTCTATTACTCGACAAGTACGTTATAGCAACAGAAATGAAAACTCTATTGATGTTGTGCTGTTTATAAATGGGCTACCAATAATTACAATGGAGCTTAAAAATCCTATAACCGGTCAAACTGTAGAAAATGCTAAACTGCAGTACAAACATGACCGTGACTGGCATGAAAAATTATTAGAATTTAAAACTCGTTGCCTTGTACATTTTGCAGTAGATACCGACGATGTATATATGACCACTCGTTTAGCGGGAGATAACACCTATTTCCTGCCCTTTAACAAAGGCAACAAGGGTGGAAAAGGCAACCCTGTCGGAGAAGGCAATTATCGCACATCTTATTTATGGGACAAGGTATTGCAAAAAGATAGTTTGCTTGATATTGTTCAACGTTTTATACATTTAGAAAAGAAAACAGATGAAAACGGTAGGACAAAAGAAACATTGATATTCCCACGTTATCATCAATTAGATGTTGTGCGAAAATTGGTGGCAGATGTGCATCAAAATGGAACAGGGAAAAACTACTTAATTCAGCATAGTGCAGGAAGCGGAAAGTCTAATTCAATTGCATGGCTTTCACATCATTTGCAAAACCTACATGGTTTAGATAACAAAGTAATATTTAATAGTATTATTGTTATAACAGACCGACTCGTGTTGGATAAACAATTACAGGATACCATATATCAGTTTGAGCATGTGGAAGGTGTCGTTGTTAAAATTGACGCCCACTCCTCTCAACTTGCTGATGCTCTGAACACAGGGAAGAAAATTATCATTACTACATTACAGAAGTTTCCCTTTGTCGTAGAAAAAGTAAATGATCTTAGTGGTAAGCAATTTGCTGTTATTGTTGATGAGGCACACTCTTCCCAAACAGGGGAAACAGCTCGTAAACTGAAGTCTGTAATCGGTGATGAATACGCAGGGTTATCAGAAGATGAACGCCTACAAAGAATTGCTGATGCGGAAGCAAGAGAAGAAACGGACACCCCAGACATTGAAGATGAAATTGCAAAAGAAATGTCCACGCATGGTAGACTGAAAAACCTTTCGTTCTTTGCTTTTACCGCAACCCCAAAAGCAAAGACGCTGGAAATATTCGGTACACCTGATGAAAAAGGGATACCAAGAGCTTTTCATTTATATAGTATGCGACAGGCTATCGAAGAGGGGTTTATACTAGATGTTCTCAAAAATTACATGACATATGAAACATACTTTAAAATTGGGAAGGCGATTTCAGATGACCCACGGTATGAAAAAAGCAAGGCAAATAAAGCACTTGGAAAGTTTTTAAGTCTGCATCCGCATAATCTGGCCCAAAAAACACAAATAATGGTGGAGCACTTCCGCAGTGTAACCAAAGATAAAATCAGGGGCAAAGCAAAAGCCATGGTTGTAACCAGCTCACGCTTGCATGCTGTACGTTATTATTTTGAATTTGATAAATATATAAAAAAGATGGGCTATGAAAGAGAATTGGGAATTTTGGTGGCCTTTTCAGGAACTGTTTATGACGATGTACAAGAATACACGGAATATAACATCAATAAAATAAAAGAAACTGAGTTGCCCGAAAAATTCCATGGTGGAGAATATCAAGTATTACTTGTTGCCGAAAAATATCAAACAGGATTTGACGAACCTCTTTTACATACTATGTTTGTGGATAAAAAACTGCATGGAGTTAAGGCGGTGCAAACCTTGTCACGTCTGAATCGTACTTGTTACGGTAAGGAAGATACATTTGTACTTGATTTTGTAAACTCAGTTGAAGATATAAGGAACTCGTTTGCCCCATATTATGAAGAAAGCACTATTGAAGAAACAACAGATGCAAATATTGTCTATGATTTAAAAACAAAGTTAGATGAATATCGAATCTATTGGGAATCGGAAATTAACAATTTTTCCAATGTGTTCTTTAAGCCGGTAAAAAGGCAGGGTAATATTGATTTCGGTATCTTAAACAGTTATCTTGACCCTGCTGTTGACCGTTATAATGGAAAAAATGAAGATGAACAAGATGAATTTAAATCTACATTGACAAAATTTGTTCGTACTTACTCTTTTGTCAGTAACATTGTAAAATTGGATGATAAAGAAATGCATAAGTTTTTTGCTTACGCTAAATGTCTTTTGAGAAAATTACCCCGCGATATCAACGAAAAAGTTGATTTAGCTGACGATGTCTCACTTCAATATTATCGTGTGCAAAAAATATTTGAAGGTTCCATTGACTTGGAAAGTGGAGAAACATTACCTAATGCTAAGTTTGCAGGCAAAGCAAAAAAGAGTAGCGAGGAATCAACTCTTTCCGAACTGATTGAAAAATTAAATGAACGTTTTGGAACAGACTTTGACCCCGCAACAGATAAGGTGCTTGAACAAATAGTTGCAGATATGGAAAGAAATGAACATTTGAAGGCTCAGGCTAAAAATAATTCCAGAGAACATTTTAATTTTCCATTCCAAGACGCATTTATTGGAGCGGTTGTTGACCGAATGGCCCAAAATACCACCTTTTGTGAAAAAGTATTGGATGATGAAAATTTTGGTAGCATGGTTAAAGATATGTTGGTCGGCTATATCTATGATAGGCTACGTGCTTAATGTTGGTACAATAATAACCCCGCTATTGCAAATTAATAGCGGGGTTGCTATTTACCTTTCAAATCTTGATAAAATAAGATATTTACTTGCTTCAATATTCATTTCGGTCATTGGTTTTATTTTAAGAGATCTTAAAATATCCTGTGGAATTGTGATCATACCAAGTTCATTTATTTTTACTTTTCGCTTGAAGCTGTTAGAAATAACAATCTTATCACCTTTAATTTCAATTCCTGTTATCATTGAGAGGTCATATATTCTTCCAAGATAGGCAGGCACTATAATTCTGCCCAATTCATCA
>CAZNYY010000110.1:0-7283 GCA_964577335.1 uncultured Oscillospiraceae bacterium
TCAAAACTCCGTTTTCTGTTTTTGTTATAACCCTTGGCTTTGAAACCTGAAACTCGTAACCCTGTCTTCTCAGGTTTTCAATCAAAACTGACAGGTGCAATTCTCCCCTGCCCGACACCAAGAACGACTCAGTAGAATCCGTTTCTTCAACTTTTAAACTTATATTTGATTCAAGCTCACGAAACAGTCTGTCACGAAGTTGGCGCGAGGTAACATAATCCCCTTCCCTGCCCGCAAACGGACTGTTGTTTACCGAAAATGTCATTGACAAAACAGGCTGGTCTATTTCAATAAAGTCAAGCGGCTCGGGTGCGGACGGCGAACACATTGTGTCCCCTATATTAATACCCGCCACTCCCGATATTGCCACAATGTCCCCCGCACTCGCTTCATCAATACTTCTTTTGCCCAAACCTTCAAAGGTGAATATTTTTGTAATTTTCGCTTGGTATACCTTATCCCCCGCACAAACGGACACGGGGTCGCCGACCCTTGCCCTCCCCCGTTCGATTTTTCCGACCGCAATTCTGCCTGTATACTCGTCATAATCAATATTTGACACAAGCATTTGAAACTCACCCTCCCCATCCCCTTTGGGGTGCGGAATAGTGTTTACTATACTGTCAAAAAGCGGTCGCAAATCCTGTCCCGGGGTTTCAGGGGTTACATCAGCATACCCGCCCCTTGCGGAAGCGTACACAACGGGCGAGTCGAGCTGTTCCTCGTCCGCATCAAGGTCAATCAAAAGTTCCAGCACCTCGTCCACGACCTCATATGGTCTTGCACGGGGTCTGTCAATTTTATTTACAACCACAATCGGTTTTAAATTAAGCCCCAAAGCTTTTTTAAGCACAAACCTCGTCTGCGGCATACACCCTTCAAAAGCATCAACCAAAAGAAGTACACCGTCAGCCATTTTAAGTGCCCGCTCAACCTCGCCGCCAAAATCAGCGTGACCGGGCGTGTCAATAATATTTATTTTCACACCGTCATACACCAGCGATGTGTTTTTCGCAAGTATTGTTATTCCTCTCTCCCGCTCAATATCGCCCGAGTCCATAACCCTGTCCGCAACCTGTTCATTTTCACGAAATGTGCCGCTTTGTTTTAACATTGCGTCAACAAGGGTGGTTTTTCCATGGTCAACATGCGCCACTATGGCTATATTTCTTATATCTTCATTTTTCAATAATTTCAACTCCTATGCGTCAAAAAGAGGCGGGTACAAGACCCGCCTTCCGCAAAAACTTATTATTCCTCGGAAAGTTTCTCCATAACCTCTCCCATACTGTCGGCAAGTGTAACCCCCATCTCCTCAGTATGAGCGTTCTCCTCATCCGGGGCTGGTTCTTCTTCCTTCTGCTCCGCCACGGGTTCTTCCTTCTGTATAAGCTCCCTTATACTCAAAGCAATTTTTTGTGCATCCCAATCAATATCGGTAATTTTAGCTGCCACTACCTGTCCCACCGAAAGCTCGTCCGCGGGTTTGCCGATACGTCTGTCCGCAATCTGCGAAATGTGTATAAGTCCGTCAACACCGGGGAGCATCTCAACAAAAGCGCCAAAGGGCACAAGCCGCACAACCTTAACGTCCACAACATCACCTACATTGAATTTGCTTTTAGCTTCAACCCAGGGGTTGTCCTCGTCCTTTCTGTATCTAAGCGAAATTTTGCCTGTTTCTTTATTCGCTTCAATAATCGCAACACTAACGGTGTCACCTTCCTTCAAAACCTCGGAAGGGTGCTTGATATGACCCCATGAAAGCTCGGAAATATGCACAAGCCCGTCAACACCGCCCAAATCAACAAAAGCACCGAAGCTTGTAAGCGTTTTTACAACCGCATCAAACTCCTTCTGTCCCGCATCAACCTTTGCCCAAAACTCTTCTGTTTTGCGGCTTCTCTCCTCAGCCATTACAGCTTTAACGGAGGCTACTACCTTTCTGCGTTTTTTGTTGATATCAATAATCCTCAAAGGCACTTCACGCCCAACCAAAACACTTAAATCCTTCAAGTAGCGCTCATCCGCCTGAGAAGCGGGTACAAAAACCCTCGTGTCTTCACACAGCGCAATAACGCCGCCGTTTACAACACTAATAATTTTCCCCGTTAATTTCTCTTTGTTTTCAAAAGCCTCATTTAACTTATCCCACTGCTTAATCGAGTCAATTTTCTTCTTGGAAAGCCCTACCGTACCCTCAACATCACTCACACGGATAACAAACACTTCAATTTCTTCGCCCTCTTTTACAAGGTCCTCGGTCTTTGCATCAGGGTCATCCGTAAGCTCCTTTAAGCTTATCACTCCATCGGCCTTGTAGCCAAGGTCAACAAAAACCTCAGTCGGGGTGATACCAATGACCTTGCCCTTGACTATATCTCCTGTATTTAAAGTGATTAAAGATTTTTCAAACTCCTCTGCAAAGCTGAGTTCACTGTTTTGCGTCATTTCTTCCATAGCGTAAACTACCTCCTTAATTATCCAGTCCGGCGCGGAGGCACCGGCCGTAATCCCGACCGTGCCGTGTAAAAGATGCCAAATATCGGGCAACCCCGCCGCACTTTCTATATGAAATACATTGTCACATTCCAAAGAACATATTTCAAATAGCTTGGTGGTGTTCGAGCTGTTCTTCCCGCCTATTACAATTACACAGTCGCAATTTTTCGACAAATTCTCGGCTTCTTCCTGCCTCTCATTAGTCGCACTGCATATTGTATCAAAAACCACTGCCATATTGCAAGTCTTTTTTATAATTTTAATAATTTTTTCCCAATTACGCCTGTTAGATGTAGTTTGCGCAACTACACAGAGCTTAGAATCAGGCAAATTACCCAATTCTTCGTCGGACGAGATGATAATTCCGCTGTTTTGGCATCTTCCGTTTATCGCCAAAACCTCCGGATGGTTCCTGTCCCCCACAATTACAATTTGATATCCCTCATCATGGTGCCGCCTGACAATTTCGTGTATTTTCTTAACATAGGGACAGGTGGCATCAATAACCGCAGCACCACGGCTTGAAAGCTCGTCCTCAATTTGTTTTGAAACGCCGTGGCTGCGTATAATAACCCTGTCGTCCTCAAGGGCCTCACAGGGGTCTGTCAACACCTTCGCACCAAGCCCTTCAAGGCGGGCAACTTCAAGGGAACTGTGTATAACAGGACCGAGGGTTTTAACGCCGCCCTCCCCGGACGCTTTTTCAACCATTCTAACCGCCCGGTCAACCCCAAAACAAAATCCGGCAGTTTTCGCTAAAATTATCTTTAAATTTTTCATACTTTTGCCCTTTTGTAAATTTCATCCATAAGTGTTTCCGTTTGTGCGGCGGCATCCTCCCCGTCTGAAAAGAACATCGGCTTGCCTATATTCACCGAAATCCGCCCAAACAATTTGTACCCCCCTGAAATGCCAACAGGTAATATTGGGATATTGTTTGTACGGGCAATCCTCACGGCACCGCTTTTAGGACGTATTTTCCGACCGTCTTTCACCCTTGTCCCTTCGGGGAACATGGTTATAATTCCGCCGTTTTTAAGTAAGTCTACCGCAGCAAGAACCGCCGCCGCTCCCCCGCCGCCCCTTTTTACGGGAATGGCACCAAGGGTTTTAATCAAAGCCCCAAAGGGTGCAAACCTAAAAAGTTCTTCCTTTGCTATATAGGAAAGCCTTTTGTCAATAGCAAGGGTTACAGTAACAGGGTCCCAGTTTGACGAGTGGTTTGAGCATACCAAGTAACCGCCGCCCTCGGGAATATTTTCCCTGCCCGAAACCTCAAGCGAAAATATTAAACTTACAAATATTCTTATAAGCGCCTTTACAAAATTGTATATCATACGCCCACCCTTTTTTTGATTTCGTTTACAACAAGCCGTACGGACGTCTGAAACTCATTCCCCGAAGTGTCCAAAACCACTGCATCATCTGCCGCACGAAGGGGTGCAAACTCCCTCTCGCTGTCGTTTTTGTCCCGATACAGCATATCACGGTACACCTCGTCATATGTAACTTTTTGTCCTTTTAAAACAAGCTCGTCACACCTTCTTTTCGCACGGTCCTCGGCGGATGCAGTGAGAAAAATTTTAAGATCCGCATCCGGCAGCACATATGTGCCTATATCCCTGCCATCCATAATAACATTTTCTTTTTTGGCAAGAGAGCGCTGAATTTCTACAAGCTTTATGCGTACCTGCGGTATAACCGCAACATTTGAAGCACCCACCGAAACCTCGGGTGTGCGGATCTTGTCGGACACGTCGTCCCCGTTTAAAAATATTCTCTGCTCGCCGCCTACATGAGTTATGTTAATATCAATTTCGTCAAGCGCACGGACACAACCCTCGGCATCCGAAGCCGTGTCAATCCCCCTACTTATTGCAAATAGGGCAACCGCCCTGTACATTGCACCCGTGTCAATATAAACAAACCCCAACTCTGCCGCCACCGTCTTTGAAATTGTACTTTTGCCTGCACCTGCAGGCCCGTCAATGGCTATTTTTATGGTTTTCATAATAATCTCCGTTCCGTGGAGTAATAACGTGCTTTTTCACGTTACAAACCTCCCCAAATTTATACAGCACGATGCCCAAGTCCGATTGCAATTTCATTTAAATGCAAAAGACCTATACCGAAAAAAATACAAACACTTATATGCTCTTCATATCGGGCTATGCCGATTTTTCCGCCCACATTAAGACCTATCGCCTTATTCATAATCTGTGAAAGTGCCTCCCTTGCGGCACCTGCCACGGCACCCTCCTCATTATGGCTGCCCAAAACTATTCCTTCACGTTTTGCCGCCACAATACTGCGCTCAATAATCTTGTTTACGGAGGAGATAAACTCGCCCCCAAAATCCACCGCCGCACTTTTAATACCGCTTTTTAAAAATTCATCTTTCAGTTTTTTTTCATCTTCCCTGTCCGCCGACAACGCAATTTTAACAGCGCAGACAGAAACCTCCTTGCTGCCGTGGTTGTTTAGCATTTAATACCCTCCCTGTATCGAAACCCCTGCGGCATAACCTGTTGAGAATGCAATTTGAAGGTTAAAACCGCCTGTGTATGCATCAACATCTATTATTTCTCCTGCAAAATACAGGTTTTTTACTATTTTACTTTCCATGGTTTTTGGGTTTATTTCATCCACCGCCACCCCGCCCGAGGTGATAACAGCTTCCTCAATCGGGCGCATCCCGTAAATTTGTAATGTAAAACCTTTTAAAAGAGTACAAAGGGCATGGCGCTCCTCCCTCGTTATTTCATGCACTTTTTTCCGAAGGTCAATCCCCGATATCTCACAAATAACGGGCACAAGTGTTTTGGGAAGCAGGTCATCAAGCGAATTTATAAAATCTCTTCGTGAATACTTTTCAAAATCCCTCAAAAGACGTTTGTCAAGAGTTTCAAAGGAAAGTGCGGGCTTTAAATCAATAACCGCAAAATGTTTTCCCTCGCCCTTCATATGTGCGCTTGCGCTTAAAACCACGGGACCAGAAATTCCGTAATGCGTAAAAATCATTTCCCCGAAATCACTGTAAACTGTGTCCTCCCCCAAAACCATGCGAA
Organism: uncultured Oscillospiraceae bacterium; assembly: GCA_964577335.1. GTDB lineage: Bacteria > Bacillota > Clostridia > UMGS1883 > UMGS1540 > CAZNYY01. Next base: position 5,571 of record CAZNYY010000110.1, read on the forward strand.
AACCAATGTTTTTAAGGGATAACCCAGCAAGGCGGGAACAAATATTGCCGACACAGACAAGGGGGACAAGCGAGGGGGAGAGTTTTGTAATAGTATGCCCTAAATCAGCCGCAATTTTGTATCCGTCACCCGTGGAGCCTGTTATCGGATAGCTTGCGCCGCCCGTGGCAAGCACCACCGCATCTGCCAAAACCTTTTCGCCGCTATGAAGCAAAACCCCGCTCACAGCACCGTCAGCGGTTAAAATTTCTTTTGCAACACCCTTTTTGCGCCGAACGGAATTTTCCCTTAAAAAACGGTCAAGGGTATCAATAATATCCATAGATTTATCACTTTTTGGAAAAACACGGTTGCCCCTCTCAATCTTAGTGGGAACCCCCCGTGCCTCAAAAAAATCAATCAAATCGTAATTTGAAAATCTGTTCAGGCAACTGTACAAAAACCTGCCGTTTACAGGGATATTTCTCATAAGCTCGTCCATATCACAGGCATTGGTGAGATTACATCGTCCTTTTCCCGTTATCATAAGCTTTCTGCCTATTCGTGCATTTTTCTCAATTAAAATTACATCCGCTCCGCCTGCCGCCGCCTGTCCTGCCGCCATAGCCCCTGCGGGACCGCCTCCTATTACCGCTATTTTCAAAATATGCTCTCCTTTTTGCCTAAAACAAAAAATAATCTTTCACTATCTCTCATGGGTGCGTTAAACGAAAACTCGTCATAAACCCCCAAAACCTCAAGCCCCGCACGCCTTGCAAGGGCTTTAAGCTCACCCGTACCGTATGCATACTGGTGCTGAATTTCACCGTATCTCTTATAACTGTCATTTTCCTTCACAAAAAACGTCAGGTCAAAGGTTGCGGTATTATCAAAAAAATCGTTCTCCCAAACCAAAAAAATATTTTCATCATCCGAAACAAAGGTATTGCTTCCTAAAACCTTGGACAATTTGTACTTTGTGTTAATATCAAATATAAACAGACCGCCGGGGTTTAAATAGTTTTCCAAAAGCTTAAACATTTTAAAAATGCCTTCCCCGCTGTCTATGTAATTCACACAATCAAGCGAGCTTACCGCCGCATCAACCGTGCCGTAAAGCTCAAAATCCGTCATGTCCATATTAATAAAGAGAAGTTCGGGTCGGCGACCTTTCGCAATCGAAAGCATCTCGGGGGATGCGTCAAGTCCTATAACATCAAATCCTTCATCCGCCATCATCGAGCATAACTTCCCCGTGCCGCAGCCCAAATCAAGCACAAGATGCGGGCTTGCCCCGAATTTTTTGAAAATTCTTTTATAATAGTCAAGCCACCTCTTGTAGTCCGCCGTCATCAGCTTATCGTAAATATACGAAAAATCCCCGTACATACTATTCCCCGTCCCTTGCAAGCTTTGGAATAACGGTTTTATAGCCGCCCGCACCCGAGTTTAAATACTGATTAACCCTTGATATGGTGGCAGAGCTTGCCCCTGTTTTTTGGGCAATTTCAGAATACACGGTTTTGTTTTTAAGCAGTAGCGCAACTTCAAGCCGCTGAGCCATCGCCGCACGCTCCGCAGAGGTGGCGAGGTCATGCAAAAAATTTTTACATTCTTCCTCACTCTCAAGCGTTAAAAAAGCTTTGTATAAGTTGTTAAGTTGTTTCTTTATAAGTTCGTCCTTCAAAAATATCCCGCCTTCCCGACAGAAATATATACTCAGTATACATTTTT
>CAZNYY010000111.1:0-7194 GCA_964577335.1 uncultured Oscillospiraceae bacterium
TGCGCATCGTTGCTATAACGTGTGAGCGTAATAGAAATTTTTGATACATATCAATGTATTTTTGAGGCCGGGTATTCTTTTTGGTTCTTTGCTCTAGTCCATACAAACACCAAAAAAGAAGCGTAACTTTTGGAAACGTTTCTACAATATAAGATACTATTGTACGCAGTAGGATATTCTTGGCATCCATCATCACTGATTGAGGAAAGATGATATATTTTTCCGCCGCTTGTCACTATCATCTGTTCTAAAACTCCTGTATAATATGAATGTCCGTATCTCCCAATGGGTTGTAAAACGTAGTATGGGACTTCTGAACCTCTTGATGTGTACCAGGATGTGTTCGTAACCTTATCAGACAAGTTATTGATAATCACCCCTCTGTCCCAAAAATACTCCTCCATAAATCTTGCACTTGACAAAACAATAAAATCACTGCCATTTCGAAGGATCACATAAACCCAGTGAGTAGATGTTTTAGTATTGCCATTGTAACCGCCATTGGAGATTTTTTGTTCACAAATTGCAAAATAATAATTGCTTCCAAGCCTCGATAGGGGGTATAAAGTCAACTCGTTAATACTCTTTGCACGGTATATATTTAATTCCTCGAAAGTTATACCGGAGGTATTATAAGGGGACTCCATCCACATCTCATACTCTATTTTTTTAGTTTCGGCGTTTGCAACTATACATAAGCTAAAAAGCAGGATCACGAATAGTGCCATACTAATTATTTTCTTCGTCAATTTCGCCGCCCCTTTCCATGCTTTTTTCCTGCATGATAAATTCTTTCAAGTCTTCATCACTATTGACTACACTGTAGTTTTCAAGACGTTTAAAATAACAGAATGCGCCGCCAAATTCTATAGGTTCTTTGACGTACTCACCATCCTGCAAGCTATCAAAAACAGTTTCAAACATAGAGTTACCCACCACATTATAATACCCTTCCTGCATTTGGGGAGTTATACCCACTCCTGCTACAGAAATTGGGTCATTATTATTTCCATGCTCGTCAATAAATGCCTGACATTCCTCTGATGTGTTAAAGATGATTAAAATGGTTTTTTTAATGTCCATATTATCACCGATATTTTGACGGTACTGTTGCAATTCTTTATCCGTAATAGATATAACCTCATTGCTTGACGGATTGTCGGCATTAAATTTGCTAAAAAATAAAATAGACATAATCGCAATTATTACAGCTATTACCGCAAAAAACATTATATGTTTTCGTGTAAGTTTAATTTTTTTCATTCTGCATTTCTCCTTCTCATACCTTCGTTATTTAAAGAAAATTTAGTATGCTTGTGTCTATACCGCTTTGCTTGTCACGCCGTGTACCAATATAATAAGTGGTGGATGAACGCCCTTCCTCAACGGCTGCCATATTTCCGTCTGTTTGGATGCTTTCCCATGCGTCTTCGTCATAGGCAAAAATACGCAACGAGGATGTCGAAACATTTCCGGCACAGTCGGTATAAAGTGCTGTTATCACGCAATCCTTAGTGATAGGGGCAATAGGCATGGTATATGTATAATATGCATTACTTGCAGGTATTCCGTCCTCAACAACCTTGTATTCCCGTTTGTATAGCGATGTGATATAGCTATGGTTTAAGCCTTCCGCAAGTGTTTCGGTAGGATATTGAATACTCACTGTTTGCCCGCCAGACAAATCCGATACGGTTATCTGTGGAGCAGGAGGAGGAGTACGTTTAATCACAACCTCACACCCAATTACGTCGGAATATGTTGTTATAGATTCTCCACTGCTTTTCAATTCACTTATGGTGAGCTGCATGGTATAAACGCCGTCAGGCAAGACCCGGCCATCATCCGAAATGTATGGCATATTAAAAACAATATCACGAACAGTATTGCCTGTAGGATGTGTTTCCGTCTGAGTTTCGGCATAAATGCTCGAATTATCTGTATTTACAAGTCGAACATGAGTTTTTATGGTATCGTTTATATCGTCATCTTGTAGACTAAAACGATATTTGGTATTATATGCGGTATTTTTCACAACGTAAACACCTTTACCGTTGTGATTGGTGCGGTTGTAAATAGTATATGCATAATCATCTGTGGGACTTACGCCGCTGAGTATTAGGCTCTTGCTGTTTACTTTTATTTTCTTTGTTTCAACAGATTCATTACCTGCATAATCTTTGGCTTTTACATGAAGGTAATATATTCCCCCCGAACTGAATTTTACGCCACCGGAAGGATACAATCCCCAATTCGCTCCAGGTTCTTCGCTGTCACTGATACAATAATTAATCTCTTTTACTCCTGAGTTGTCAAACACTCCAAAATCACTTGGATAATCATGAGCAAAAGCAGAAATTGCACTAGATGTGTCATACCATGTGTTTTCGTCCGCATCTATATTTATAACAGGCGGTGTTTTGTCCAACCACACATATCTGCTTACCTGTGTAGAATTTCCGTTTGAAACGGTACTTGCTGTATTATTTGCTTTATCCACCGTATGGGCATTGTCATAGAAATAATAGTGATAATATAGCTTTCCTGTTTTGTCAGTTGCCACATCAAAGGAAAATGTATATGTATTAGGCATTGACGTAAGAGCGAGAGATCCCTGCCATAAGTTATCTAAATAGCGAGAACAACTTTTGATTCCTGCCCCCGAATCCATAACTGAAACAATAATTTTTTTGCTTACATTCATCCAAGTGGAGTAAAGAGTCGCAGCACTGTTTTGCTCCGGTGTTAAAAATGTAACCGTAGGCGGTGTGTTGTCAAGTTCTTGACGAAGCGTATGAGTAGTTTTATTATGTGCCTTATCAAACAGCGTTAGGACAATATGATATTCTCCGTCTGCCATATTACTTAGGTCAACCGTGTAAGTGCCATTTTCATTATTAGGAAAAGCAACGTTATTATACAGCGTTATTCCATCACGAATTATAGAATAATATGCATTACCCTGCGAAAGCGGCTCGCCGGGCCTGTCACTTATCGTGAATTTACTGTAGAGGTTTTTTCCACGCAAAATTTTGCCCTTGTCATCAAACTGTTCAATTATTTCGGCTGGATTCTGATCAATTTTCAGCGAAACTTCCTTCGTCTTCAGTGATGCTCCCCAATTATCTGTAGCGGTGACAGTAAGCTGCACATATTCACACCTAGTATTGGAGGTTATTAGATTACCCGGACTGTATATTCCTTGTGAAATTATATTGTTTTCTTTCGGGTCGGTTAATGTATACAATATTGTTAAATCATCCTCCGGATCACTGTCTGTTGCGGTGAGTTTTAGCTGTATGCCTTTTTCCAGTACATCTTTCGGAAGCCAAATGTCTTCAATTTCGTCTGCTGAATATTCAAGTGTTTTGACTCCGTCAATGTCCTCGGCAAAAAATCGAATACTATCTATACTAACTTTAGGGGCGGCATTAGGATAAAATAAAAACCCTTGCTCTGTGGCAACAATAGAATTAGTTTCCCCCGCCAATCGCCAACCGTCTTTTGTATCCTGCCCTGCAATGACTATCACAGATGCATCTTCGGCGGATTGAACATGATAACGGTATGCAATTTTATATTTTGCGCCAACTCTGTAATCTCCTACATCGCCAAAATCTATCTGTATTTTTAGTGAATGAGGCTCACTAATCAACTGTCTTTTGCTTTCAGCACCGCTTTTGTCTTTGTAAATATGCCATATGCTATTACCCGGCATTTTTTCAAAAACAGCAAGTTCAACGGCATAAATATTAAATTTAGAATCATTTAGTATAGGAAGTGTAATTTCTATACCATTTCCGCTTCCAAATTCTTTTGCACGTTTTACCATACTGCTCATACTGATTTTCATGATTGTATCCGGTGCCGCAAATTCTGTATCGTTGGCAGCAGGTATAGAAGTGCTTAGCATCCATAAAATGACAAACGATATGCCTACAGGCACAAAAATTCTTTTCATTTCACACCTCTTTTCTTAAATTTATTTTAGTAAAATTGCTTTATTTCGGTTCTACAATAGCTATAATATCGTCTCCGAAATCATTTGTTTTGTACATTGGCATTTGAGTGGCACTGTCCGGTCCACAACTTGAAATAACCACAAGACCGCTTATACTGTCCTTATCCTCACCTTCATAAGTATAAATATTGATATTGTATTTGTTTTTCCAAGGATCATTTTTAACTTTGGTTATAAGGCTTACACTTTTCTTGTCTGTCGCAACTTCCGAAATCTCCACCTCAAAAGGTAGGTATTGCCTGTTCATTTGATTTATAATTTCCTCAATTACTGTGTTGTAGTTAATATCATTTTTAATAACTATGTTCCCATAATCTATGGCATAGCTTGAAAATGCACTTGCAATTTCACGAAGTTCCGATTCCGCCATATCAATTCTATTGTTTTGCCACACCCTGTTATAAGACACGGCAGTTGCTGCTGAAAGAATTCCTATAATCACTATAGCCGTTAATACTTCGACTATTGTAAAACCACGCTTTCTCATAAAACACCATCCCTGACTTTGAAGTTCTGATAGTTTTGATATTCTGTTTTCACACAAGATACGTCAATCCATGCCTTAACGCTATCTCTTTCGTCGGAGTCTATCTCAGCAAAGGGTTTTCGTACTGCATATAAATCAGAGATTTGAATATTGCACATCACTTCGCCACCTTTATATTTTGACTTTACAGTGAGATAAACAGGGTTTATTCTGCTTTTAACTTCGGTTGTTTCTCCTTTTTCACCGACAACAAACCCATAGTCAGTACAGAGTCTTGATAGTTTAAAACCTTCCGTGTCGTTCATTGTGCGCAGGATTACCTCCACACCTCCGTCACGGGAAAAGTCTAAAAACCCCATACTTGATAAATAATCATTTGCTTCCTGTTCAACAATGGAAACATTCATTTCATCGGCATCATGGGTTTCTTGTATTTCATGAACCAAATATGGCGCGTACACGTCTGAAACTAAATATGCGCCGCCTATATTTTGATAACTAAGAGCATATTCCTGATTTTCAAGGTAGCATAGGAACAAGCTCGCTGCCATTTCTATGCCTGATTCTGCAATATACCTGTTCTCAATACGTTCATAAGACTCCTTCGCCCGGTGCTTTTCATTAACAGCAAGTTTTACTATAGAAGCCCCTGACAGTAACACCATTAAAATAATAAGTACCGTTATCCCTATACTTCCTTTCTTCATTCCGTTACCTCCAAACTCACTTCATGACTGCGGGGTAAAACCTCAAGAACAATTACTTTTGGCTTTTCCTTATAATCTAGATTGGTTTTATAAATCGCAAGTGTTATTTTCACCTTTCCTTCTTCAATCTCAAAACGGCTCTGGTCGTAATCTAAATACAGCATTGGTTTTGTTTTGAAGTTCAGGCATCCGGCAGGTACGCCGTGTACAATTGTGTATTCTACATTGTAAGTGCCGCCCCTTTGCCTGATTTTTAAGGTTTTGAGGTCGGCGGAAACCTGTATGCTTTCCGCTGACTGAATTTCCCTTGTCATATAATAAATGTTATCTGTCAAACTGATTCGTCCTCGGCTTTCCGTCTGACCGTCATACAGTGCGGCAGTCATTAATTTCATCACTGATATACCCGCCAATAAAACAATACTCATAACAGCAGTTGCAACCAGTATTTCAATAATTGTAAAGCCTTTTCTTTTCATACATCATCCGCCCCCAATTCTCAAAATTGAGGTTAGTTTTGTGTGGGGAGAGGTTCCTCTTATTTCTATTCGGTATAAATTATTAGGTTTGAGGGCTTCGGAAAACCCGAAGCCCTCATCTGAAACCTTCAAAACCTCTATATCACCATCTGAATTTTTACTTAGATTTATTTCCCCTACACCAACGGCAATTATCCGGATATCGCTCTCTAGGGTAAAGTCATATAAATCGTTTATGGAATGTACCTCGGACTTTATCTGTTCTATGAAGTTAATATTTTCAATTACCTGCGCCATTTGACCATCCCGCATATAGGTGTAGTTATAATAACTGCTTGCAATGTATAATGATGAAACAAGCACCGCAGACACAAGAAGTATTGAAACCAATGTTTCTGCCAGAGTAAAGCCTTTTTTAAGTATGGTTTTCATTATCTCTTATATTTTAATGTGACAGTATCTCCGCTCAGAGTATAGGACGCGGCAGTGCTGTCATCGCTAATATCGTCAATACCGGCAGATTCAATATTTGAACTGAACCCACTTGTTTCAGAGCTGATTACACCGTCTGCAAAGGAAACTGCAATGACATAATCGTTATTACCGTCAATTGCTCCGTCTTTGCCCCCGGAGATAAACATGATTGCACCATTGTTTGGATTTGCATCCACTCCTGTATCAAGCACCAATTGAATTTCATATTTCTGATTCCATGGATCAGATTGCAAGCTTTCACCGCTTACATCAAAATGCAGTTCGTGGTCAAGATACTGATTAAGCCCCTGACCGGATGCACAAAGATCCGATAAGTCGTTATGTTTAGATATACCTGCATTTTCACGAAGAAGCTGCTCGGCAGCTAAACTAAAGGATCGGAAGTCAGATTTTACGCCTGTTTCACGGGCATTGTTACTGGCAAAATCAATGCGTGGTACGAAAACCATGAACAACAATCCAATGATTACAATTACCACCAAGAGTTCTACCAAACTGAAACCTTTTTTTCTAACCGACATTGAGAATTTAGGGGTTTTTTCCGTGAAATCGCCTTTCGCCCCTCTCACTTTTTTTAATAATCTTTGCATAATTTAAATTACCTCCCAAAATTATTTTTATATAAATGTCGTAGACACAAGCAAAAAAACATTAAAAAAACACTACCCACCTCCTTTAAGAGTTAGCAGTGCCTACGATATGTATATGCTGTTAAGTATGAAGGACCGCTTTTTTAAGCGATCCGGAAATTTTACTTATAAATCCTTCTTTGCAGGATTATCAATAAGCTTGCCTTCTTCTGAATATCTTGAGCCATGACAAGGGCAATCCCATGTTTTTTCGTGTTTATTCCACTTCAAAGCACAACCAAGATGCGAACATCTTTTTGTATTAAACGAGATAAGATTTTTTACCGCTTCTAAAGAATTTACAGCAAGCTGCTTTTTAAACATTGACCGATTCGGATTAAACACATCGGCATATGGATTATCTTTGCCCGTAATC
>CAZNYY010000112.1:0-7104 GCA_964577335.1 uncultured Oscillospiraceae bacterium
CCTTTCTGCCCACAAAAATATAAATAATAAAACTCACGCACCTTACCGTGGGCGGGTAAGGCGTATAATGGAACTTATGCGCATCGCCACCTCGTCCGCTTAATCATCCTTCGCATTTTCTTCCCTGAACTCCTTAGGAGATATTCCGAAATATCGTTTAAATGCCGAGAAAAACCCATAGTACGAGTTGTATCCCAGTTTCTCCGCCAAAGCGGCAAGCGGAATATCAGAATCTAAAATTTCCTTTTTGGCTTCTGACATCTTCATTTCCATAACCATTTTTGAAAACGTGGTGTCCATTTGCTTTTTTATAATTCTTGCCGTATGTGCCTCGCTTAAATAAAAGTGATTTGCCACATCCCTAAGTGATATATTTTCTTTGTAGTTTTGTGATATATACCGTTCTATTTTAATTATTCTCACATCGGCATCATCATTTACACTGCCAAACCCCGCTCTGCCTTGAAACATATTGTTCGCCTTGCCATCCTTAACTTCCAATCTTCTTGTAATTTCGATAAATGCCAGCATAAGCATACCTTTTGCTATATAAGTCCCTTCAATGCCGTCTGATTTATACACGTCCAAAAAATCCGTCAAATACTTTTGCACTATATCATTTGCCCTTATCAAGCTTATCTTTTTTAATGATTTGTAAAAGCTGGTATAATACTCATATTCGTCATATTTTGTGTTTTCCGCCTTCCTTCTGCTAAAGTTTATCAATGCATTAAAAGTTCTCACCTTAATGTTTTCATCCGCTTCAATAAAATGGTTCAGGTTTGCCGGAATGATGCAAATATCGCCCTGCTCAAGCAGATATGAATTCTCCTCGGTAACAACACGGAAACTTCCCTCGTAAATCACATGCATTTCACAAAATATATGAGTATGCGGAAGGGAAACAATCAAGTTTTTTCCTTTTAAAAATTTGTCAGAGAATATAAACTTTATTTCCAAATTTCCCATTTCAATCGGCACATTTATAAACTTATTGTTAAAATCGTTCATAAAAATGTTTCCCTTTCGCATACAAAAATTATTTATAAACTACAATTGCCCCGTTGTTTGCATACCTTGAATAAAGTATCAGCTTTGAGCCGGCGCCCGTTGTCCTGTAATCCACTATATCGGCTGCGGTCCCAAGCCTCACAGGGTCATCCTCCTCCTTTTTATCATACACATAAATATTGTAAACCCTCAGGGTGTGGCTTTCAAGCTGGTCCAGCGTCAAAACGGTGCCGCTTCCGCCAATTTCTCCTTTATGCAGCATCATATTTCCGGCTGAGAGCGAATATACCTCACCCCTCATAACCCTTGCAATGTGGTTTTTAGCCGCAGCATTTTCATCATTCGGGTATTTAAACACATCCCCTGCCCGCTCATAAATAAGTTCTATACTTGACATATTGCCAAAATCGTCAAGGTCGTATTTTATTACATCGCCGGGCTCCAAATTATGTTTTTCGCTCGGGTCGCTAAGTGACGGTATTTCTAAAACCCTTTCGTTTTTCACAAGGCTCTCTACCACTTTCCCGCTTGTATAGCAGTAAATCTTTGTAACAGCCTCCCCCCACTCATCAAGAACCAAGCTTTGCCTGATAACCACCGAGATGGGGGTGTCCACAGTTACGGGCTTTACCTCGCTTTCCCTCGGGCGCACCACTACCGCATCCGCCAAATGAGCGTCCGCATCCGTCTTATATGCATCTATACTGTAAGTTATAGTATTCCTAAAATAGGACATACTATAAACCCCAAAATCGTCATCAGGTGCATTTGTTAAATTCCACGGCACTACAAACACTCTGGTTTTCCCGCCCGTAGGCACCTTGGCACCGAATATTCCCGTAGTCCTGTACTCCAGCAGTTCAGGCGTTTTTTCTCTGTCCTCGGCATCAAAGTAGCACGAATACTGACGTTCCATGGCACTTGCACCCTCGGCATCCGTTTTCTCTTTTGTGTCTATATAGTTGATTTTTCCTTCCGAGTTTAAGCCGTAACGCACAAGCTGCGGCACAAAATCTCCATTTTTGCTAAGCCTTTGGAGTGCATTCTCCCCCGTCACACTGTATCCGTCCACGGTGATATAAGCAGCTGATGATAGTATCACCATTTCTCCTTTTTCGTCAAAAATTTTAAACTGATAATCCTTGTCAAGCCCTGCACTCTCCATCCCGTTTATCATAAACCCAAACAAAATCTTATCGTCCCCATCCCTATTTATGGAAGCAATGTTTTTGTTTATGTTCAAAGCAAAAACTCCGTTGTCGCCTATTTTAATTGTTTCGTTGGCGGCAAATGCAGGCGTAGTCTTGTATTCAATGCCGTTGATTGTAATATTTAAATCTCCGTCCGACTTGCTAATCCCCTCAACCGTGCCTATTACCTCGCTGTTTGAATAGTACGCATTTATTACCTTTTCGTCAAGGCTTTTTACCACGGAAACCACGTCATACTTCACAAGTTCTTCCAAAAACATAATGTTTCCAAACTCGTCCGTGAAACTTATGGTATATTCAGGGTCGGACACATCCATGTAAAGGCTTTTTCCGCTGTCGTACAGGTCGTATAGCATGCCTTCCGCCGCATCCACCGTTTTTACCACATAATCCTCTGTTATATTTAAAAACACCGTGTCATACACACCGTCCGAGCGATTGTCTATCAGCTTAATTTCACCCTGACCATCCAAAAAGTAGTTTTCATCAAAATAATCAATCGCAACACCGTTGTATATAATGTTTGCGGCAATCGACAGTTGGGCATAGTTTTCCTTCCCGTCCCCGTCTGTATAGTTTAGGCGCATACCCGAAAAACCCTCTATGTTCTCCGCATCAATTGTTATCACATCATTGTTCTCCGAGCGTATAGAAACTATTGCATCTTCCGCCGCGTCATAATAAAACTCCGCAGTATGACCCACAAGTTCATTTAAGCCGGATCTGTTTGCATAGTACATTTTGCCCTCAATCAAAACCATGTTTTCAGGTATTCTTGAGTTTTGGAAAAGGCTTAATCCATGCACGCCTTCAACAAGCCCCACCCCTTTAAAAATATTGTGGTATCTTGTAAGTACATTGTTGCCGGAGGTGGTTTTATATGTTAAATTACCGCCGATGGATGTAGCCTCCAAAAGGTCAACCGATATTGCGTTGTAAACCATTCTGTATGCGGCAGCCCTTGTAATTCCCCCCTTTGGCACCTCCACCCCTTTTGTGATGCCGTTTGTGGCAGCCACGGTTAAATATCCCACGGGGTATCCGCCCATGTTTAACGCTTGCACCTCATAACCCAAGGCGCAAACCGTCATCTTTACCGCCTCATGGTATGTAACCCCGTCGTCAGGTCTTACCACACCGCCCGATATTATGCCAAGCGAATACGCCGCCGACAATGAATTATAATATTCATGCCACAAGCCAACATCGCTAAAATTATTGTTTGAGGCGGATATTTCGGAGTTTAGCATTTTTATCAGTATATCCGCAAACTCCGCACGACTTATAGCCTCGCCGCTGTCACCCGTGCTTTGCACAAAACCCAAATCACGCAAAATTAACTCCGCATTATTTTCTTTGCTGCTTGAACCGTTTGCGGACACATCGAAACAAATCATAAATATTATTAGAAAAATCGCTGTTATTTTTTTCACTGTGCCCCGCCCTCCATTCCAAGTAAACCATAGATGACCTTTGCCGCCTCGGCACGTGTCGCAGTATCACGAGGCATGAACATATTTTCATCCCTGCCGTTTATAATACTATTTTTCTGCATTTGTGCAACGCTTGCCCGAGCATAGGGTGCAATATCGTCCTCGTCCGTAAACTTTGGGGTTTGTTCGGACATATCAAGCCCTGCCGCCCGTGCCGCCATAACCGCCATGTCCTGTCTTGATATATTTTTCCCTACCCCAAAAACGGTTTCGGACATTCCGTTTACAATACCCATTTTCACGGCAGTTGCTATATAGCTGTAATACCACTCGTTTTCAGATACATCATGAAACTCTGTTTTTGCGCTGTCATCGACCCCACCGAATGACAGTACAAGCATTTTAACAAATTCCTCTCTCTTTATGCAGTCCCCCGGCGCAAATATTGCCCCGCCCCGCCCTGAAACAATTCCTCGTTCCAAAAGAAAGTATATAGCTTCATGCGCCCATAAAACATTGTCCAAATCGTCAAATCTTGGTTTTTCCTCTTCTTTTGGTTTTTCTTCCTCTTTCTCAGGAGTAGGAACCATGGGCATAATTCCGCCGCCGCCACCTCCGCCGCCGGATTGCCTTACGGGTGCATCCTCCTCTTTTTTTCTCGCATCAGCCGCATCCTCAAATTCCCTTCGCAGACTTTCCGCATCACTAAACAGCACTCCCGCTACCGCCAGATTTACACTTTTCGGGTTTTGCAGGGTGTTGTAAACGGAGAGGTCTATTCCCAAATACTCATTGTTGTCTGTAATAATCTTTTTAACGTCAATGTGGTTTTTCACGTTCTTAATCGCCAAAAGTGCCGTATGAACGGAAAACTCACGCACTATATCGCTTACCTCACTGTAATTACTTTTGTTTGCAAGCCGTGAGAACACCGCTTCTTTTGCAGTGTTGTCAAGCCTCAAAAATTCTGTGTATGCAGAGGTTTCGGAAAGGCGAAGATAATCTTCAAAACCCTCTATGTACATCTTGACCTCGACGGAACCCGCCAGATTAAAGCCCGAAACCAAAATCCCTCGGTAATACACATCGGAAAATTCTTTTACATTTGCAAATTTCCCGCCCGGGAGAGCATCCCTCTTGGTTTTTATATAGGTATTGGTTTTGTCCTTTGTCCCGCTGTCAAACCCCATATATAATGTGTTATCTATGCCAAGGGCGTCCGCATCGTTTGCTATTATTTCCCCAAAATCAGCATCTTGTTCGTTTATTGTTTCAAAGGCGTTTAAAACATCCTGTCGGGATACATATAAAAACGCATTTTCTATAAACTTGGCATTCCCGCCCTTGTTTATCAAAAGCCCGTAGCGGCCACTCTCGCCGCTGATATAAAAGCTAAATGCGTCATTTTCGTATTCCCCGTCAAACTCCTTTGCAAAAAATATTGCATCTGCATCAATCTCCTCGGGTGAAATACCGGGGGCAATTACCAATACCGAAACCCTGCCCTCTGTAATGCCTAATCCCTTTGCGGTTATTTTCCCCGTGTCCCTGTCTGCCGTGATTTCGGTTAAACCGCTATGCGGTATGTTTTCGATTACGGCAGTTCCCAGTGTCGCCTTCCCCACCATGGAAGCCGCCTCACCAAAACTGTCCCACAAATAAGCCTCGGCATATTCCCCTTCATTATAATAAGCTTGCAGCGTTTCATACTTGTTTGTTTCTGTCGCAGTTATTTTTTTGTATTCAAGCGTTACCATCCTGTTATCAGTGTCAAAAACCGCAAGTACCAACACTAAATTATGGTTCTGCCCGTCGTTTGCTGCTACGGTAATCCCCGCCGCCGCACTATCCCCCACAGTTTTAAGTTCTATTTCGCTTATTTCAATCCTCGGCAAAGTTTTAAAATTAACTATAAAACTTTCGGTGTTTCCGAAAATATCCGAAGCACCATTTATGCTGAGGGTGTAGTCTGCGCCATATTCAAGTTCATCCGTCACAAGAACAAGGCTCTTAGATAAAGCAGAAAAAACAAATTCCGTCGGCACACCGTTTAATGTGACCCCGCCAACCTCGGTCAGGGAGTTTGTAAACTCTATTTTAAACTCATCACCGACCTTTATTCCGCCTCTCGGGCTTTCTGTAATATCAAGCTGTAGGATGGATGCAATTATAAGATTGTCGATATATGTTTGTGATATGCCCCCGCCCCCGTGCTGTATATATATTCCCAACATATCAAAAAAGGCATATTCTTCAGGTACTGCATCCGTGCCGGAAACCTTGTTGCCGTTTTCATCCGTTACGGTAATTTGGGCTGTCATATTCGTTGTATCAATATCCGCTCTTACATAATACCATTTTCCCGTTTCAAAGCTGCCCGCTTCTTTCCCGCCTATTAATATTTTTTTGCCATCACTTTTGAAGCTTACGGGTGAATACCCGCCGCCTATTACAAGACTTCTCTCACCCGATAAAGTGTCCGCGGGGTTTATATCAAATTCAACCCTGTATTTCCCCCAAAGCTTAATCGGAAACCTTTGTACAATGCCGGTTGTACCTTGGTTTTCCAAGGACATTTTAAGTGCGGTACCTCCCCCGAAAGCCTCGCTCCACACTCCGTTTTTGCCCGCAGTGCCGCCTGACAGTTCCAGCCCCGCGGGAGGGGTTTGCCCGTTTGTACTGCCGTTAAAATCATCAAAATCATACACATTATTAGCAGGTGCATAAAAGTCGGTTATTTGTGACATTGATATGTCGTCAAAATAAGTGTTTGACGTGCCCGTCCTTAACGAATAGTAGCCGTAGTATATCTGGTGTACATCAATAATATCTGCGTTCTTTGAGTACACGCCCTCCGCACTGTAACTGTTCTCGCCGTCGGTTATGCTGCAATTATAATACCCCGTATAGATATTATATTTTATTTTAACATCGTACCATGTTGCGGGTGAAACGGTAAACCCGCCTGCCGAACTCTCGAAAAAGCTTACACCTCCGTTTGTTGTGAACGAAAATGCCCTCCAACTTGTAGAGCCTGTGGAAGCACGAATCGAAACCGCACGGGATGACAGAAGATCCATCGGCTTTATCGAAAACTCAATTGCTATCGCCTCAACTATGGGTGAACTGAAATTATACCTTAAAGCGAGGTTTGGGTTGCTGCCGTTTATTGTATTTATACTTGTGCCCTTTTCCGTTTTAACCGATGTCACGCCGTCACTCGGGTCCGTACCGTAGTTTAGGTTCCATGTTCCCATGGCTCCGTTTGCGGGCATAGTTTTCAATGTGCCGTTTGCTGCGCCGACATAGTTCTCAAAATCAAAATAATCCTTGGCACCCACTGCAAAAATGCAAGAACACCATATGGCGGCTATTATAAAAATAAATAGTATTTTTTTCATGCTAATTTCCATAGCCTTTCTGCCCACGAATAGCAATAAAAATACTTA
>CAZNYY010000113.1:0-7093 GCA_964577335.1 uncultured Oscillospiraceae bacterium
ACCACAATTGCGGTGCCGTGCTGGTCGTCATGAAAAACGGGTACATCACAAATTTCTTTTAATTTTCTTTCCACTTCAAAGCACCTCGGTGCTGCTATATCCTCAAGATTTATCCCCCCGAAACTGCCCGACAGCAGATAAATAGTCCTTACAAGTTCATCCACATCCTGAGTGCGGATACAAAGAGGAAAGGCATCAACCCCCGCAAACTCTTTAAAAAGAACGCATTTGCCTTCCATAACGGGCATTGCCGCCTCGTGTCCTATATCGCCAAGCCCCAAAACAGCAGAGCCGTCGGTTATAACCCCCACCAAGTTCCAGCGCCTTGTAAGCTCGAAGGATTTGTCAGGCTCCCTCTGTATTTCAAGGCACGGTGCCGCAACACCCGGGGTGTATGCCATGGACAGGTGTTCACGGGTTTTCACGGGCGTGCGTGATGTAACTTCTATCTTTCCCCGCCAACTATAATGTTTTTTTAAGGCTTCATCATTAATTTGCATAAAAATCTCCATTTCTTTAAATCTTAGGGCGTATGCAGTTTAAAACTGCTTTTGTGAAAACTAATAAGCCCCTCATCACGAAGTTTTCCAAGTTCCGTTGACATGGCGCTTCTGTCAACACCAAGATAATCTGCCATCTGCTGACGGTCAAAGGGAACCATAAACGTAAGACTTCCGCACCTCTGGGATTGACCATATAAATAAGCAAGCAGTTTTTCACGGGTGGTGGGCTTTGCCATTATTTGCAGTTTTTCCGTCATCAAAATATTTTTACTGGCAAGAATGTACATCATATTTTCAATAAGCTTTAAATGATGCGAGCATATGCTAGGGCATATGGTTATAATACGGCGGTAATTAATAAAGAGAACCCTGCTTTCTGCCGCAGATATGACCGTCACAGGCAATTTTTTTGTCATGACACATGAAAACGACTCGGCAAAAAGGTCCCCCGGTTCGCATCGGGTCAAAATGGTTCGGTTGCCCCACATATCTTCCTTTACTACATCTGCGGCACCTGAGAGTACCAGCCCCACATGGGTTACATCGCTGCCCTCAAGCAAAATTATTTCATTTTTCCCGTAATCCCTAAACTCGCCCGACAAGCAGCCAAGCATTGTTTCAAGGTCACCCCCCGCAATCCCCCGAAACAAATCCGAGCGCATTAAAACGTCCAGATATTGCACATTAACACCTCCGATAAGGAAATTATACTTCATCGAAATAAAAAAGTCAATAAATCTGTTGTGGGGGTTTCACCCTGAAAAGATGGAAATAATCTAATTTTGTTGAATTTTTGTCAAAAGAATGCTATAATTAATAAAATTAAGTTTTTGAGGTGCCTTTTTTTGGAGAAGATATGGAACTTTTTGTGTGATGATTTAGACAGAAACAGTATTGCCGAGATGGTGAAAACCCTTAAAATATCACCCGTTATGGCGGTTTTGCTGCTAAACAGGGGCGTTGCGAAAGATGATGCGAATGACTTTTTGAATGTGTCAAAAGAAAATCTGCATGACCCTTTTTTGATGCTTGATATGGACAGAGCAGTGGAGAGAATAAAAAAAGCCGTTGAAAACAAAGAAAAAATAACTGTTTACGGTGACTATGATGTGGACGGGATTACCTCGGTTGCAATGCTGGTGCGGTATTTTAAATCTTTTGGCGTGGAGTGCGACAGTTATATCCCCAGCCGAGAGGAGGAAGGTTACGGGCTAAATTCCGCCGCTATAATAAAAATAGCCAAAAGCCGTACAAAGCTTATTATAACGGTTGATACGGGCATTACCGCAATTGAAGAGGTGGGGCTGGCAACGGCACTGGGGATAGATGTGATAGTGACAGACCATCACACCGTAGGGGAGAAAATCCCGAAGGCGGTTGCGGTTTTAAACCCCAAAAGGGAGGATTGTACATATCCGTTTTCCGAGCTTTGCGGTGCAGGGGTTACATTTAAACTGCTTTGCGCACTTGACGGTGGAGACGAGCGGATAATTGAAAATTTTGTTGACTTGGCGGCTGTTGCCGCAATTGCGGACATCGTTCCCCTAAAGGGTGAAAACAGGCATTTGGCAGCTTTGGGGATTAAAAAACTAAAAGAAAACCCAAACCCCGGTATCGCCGCACTTATGGATATTGCCGCAATAGACAGGGATGAACTTTCGTCACAGCACATAAGCTTTGGCATGGCCCCCCGCCTGAATGCCGCGGGGAGGATGATGAGTGCGGATTTGTCAAAAAGCCTATTGTTGGAGGACGATGAGGGCAAAGCTTTGGAACTTGCAAAAACACTTAACCAAACGAATGAGGAGCGCCGTGCCACGGGCGAACAGGTTTTTAGCGAGGCAGTGGAACAGGTGGAGAGCCGAGGACTTAAAAATAAAAAAGTGCTTGTTTTGCACAGTCATGACTGGCACCCCGGCATTATTGGTATAACCGCATCAAGAATTGCCGAGCTATATCATAAAACAGCCATCCTTATATCTGTAAACGAAGGGGTTGGGCAAGGCTCGGGGCGTTCGGTGCGGGGGCTTAATTTATATAATGCGGTTTCTGCCTGCGAGGGGCTTTTGACGAAGTTTGGCGGGCATGACATGGCGGCGGGACTGACTATTGACGAGAATAAAATTTTACAGTTTGACGAAGAAATAAACAGATATGCCGACAGTAATGTAAGCGAAGAAGATTTAATCCCAAGGCTTGATGTTGAATGCCGTCTTTCTTGTGACGGGCCGCTAATGCGGCTTTTGGATGAAATCCGTATACTTGAACCTTTCGGGCATGAAAACCCCCGCCCCATTTTCGGGGTGATGGATTGCCTTGTAAAAAGCATTAAAACCAGCCGTGATAATAAACATCTGCTAATGTCAGTAGAAAAAAACAATACGGCGCTTAGTGCCGTGGGTTTTGGAATGGGCAACAGGAGTAGTGATTTTCGGGCGGGCAGCAGGGTAAACATGGCGGTGTCACCGGTGAAGAACACATACGGCGGTAAAACCACGGTGCAGCTTCGCATTGCGGACATAAAAAAAGCATAGACTTTTGTAAAGGATGAGTGGCGTTATGCAAAACACATTTGAAGCTTTAATTGAAAAATTAAAAGCGTATCAACCGGGTGCGGACTTTGCCCTGGTTGAAAAGGCGTTTAACTATGCCAAAAATATGCACCGCTCCCAAAAGCGTGAATCGGGTGAACCATACATTGTTCACCCTTTGGAGGTTGCCCATATTCTGACGGATATGAAGATAGACTATGAGGCGATAGTGGCGGGGCTTTTGCATGACGTGATTGAGGATACACAAACCGATTATAACGAAATAAAAAACGAGTTTGGGGAAAACATTGCCCAACTTGTCGAAGGCGTTACAAAGCTTGACAAAATTCAGTTTACAAACCGTGAGGAGCAGCAAATAGAAAGCCTTAGAAAAATGTTTTTGGCTATGGCGAAGGATATAAGGGTAATTCTTATAAAACTTGCGGACAGAATTCATAATATGCGTACCCTGAAAAATCTGCAGCCCGAAAAAAGACTGCTGAAGGCAAGGGAAACGCTTGAGGTTTACGCGCCTCTGGCTCACAGGCTTGGTATTTTTAAAATCAAGTGGGAGCTTGAGGATTTGGCTCTTAGGCATCTTGACTCGGTTGCATATTATGAAATTGTGGAAAGCTTAAACCAAAAACGTGCCGAGCGGGAAAGCTATATTGAAGATATTATAAAAACCTTAAACGAAAAGCTTGGCGAGCTGAAAATTGAAACCGTAATTGAGGGCAGGGCAAAAAACCTTTACAGTATATTTAAAAAAATGTACGCCCAGGATAAATCCATAGACGAAATATATGACCTTTTTGCAGTAAGGGTTCTTGTTGGCACGGTAAATGACTGCTATGCGGTTTTGGGGCTTGTGCATGACCTGTACCTCCCCATGCCCGGCAGGTTTAAGGATTATATTGCGATGCCGAAACCCAATATGTACCAATCGCTGCACACAACCGTAATCGGTCCGCATGGTCGTCCTTTTGAAATACAAATAAGAACATTTGAAATGCATGAGATTGCGGAGCATGGTATTGCCGCCCACTGGAAATATAAAGAGGGTAAAACCGGCAGACAGGACGATGCTGATGCTAAGTTTTCGTGGATACGCCAACTGCTTGAAATACAAAAAGACTTAAATGACGCGGAAGAATTTATGCAAACTTTAAAAATTGATTTGTTCGCGGACGAGGTTTTTGTGTTTACCCCTAAAGGCGACGTTATAAACCTGCCTGCAGGTTCCACACCAATTGATTTTGCGTTTATGATTCACTCGGCGGTGGGCAGTAAAATGATGGGGGCGAAGGTCAACTCGAAAATCGTGCCGCTTGACTATCAGCTTCAAACGGGCGACATTGTTGAAATATTAACTTCGTCCGCCGTTCACGGGCCCAGCCGTGACTGGCTGAAAATTTGTAAAACATCACAGGCAAAAAGCAAAATTAATCAGTGGCTTAAAAAAGAAAACCGTGAGGAAAACATTGTCAAAGGCAAGGAAATGCTTGAAAAAGAGGTTAAAAGACTTGGTCTTTCATATACAAAGCTTTTTCAGCGGGAGTATTTGGAGCAGGCTCTGAAAAGATACGGCTTCAAAAACTCCGAAGATATGTATGCCGCAGTAGGGTATGGCAGCTTGGGTGCCATGAAGGTAATAACAAAACTAAAAGAGTATAGCAGGGAACCTGATGAGGAAATTGATATCCAGCAGGTTACTATAGAGCCGCCTTCAAAACCGTCGGTGGGTTCAAGCATTGCGGTTAAGGGAATTGACAATTGCTTGGTTAGGGTTTCACGTTGCTGCACCCCTCTTCCGGGTGACGATATTATCGGTTTTATCACAAAGGGCAGGGGCGTTTCCGTTCACAGAACCGACTGTGTAAACGTAAACCCCGACAACCTTTCGGAGGAAGAAAAGGCAAGGCTTATCGAATGTTTTTGGACGGAGGAGCCAAAGGGCAGATACCTCTCTGATATTCAAGTGGAGTCGACCGACAGGGACGGGCTTTTGGCGGATATTATAAACTCCGTCAGTGAACATAAGCTAAGTATAAGTGCGCTAAACTCCCGCCTTACCAAAAACCGTATTGCAATAATTGTTATGACCATAGAGCTGACAAGCAAAAACCAGCTTGACAATCTCATAAAAAGACTGTGTACAATTCCCGGGGTATTTAATGTAGTCAGAACACATCAGTAAGGGGGAATACCGTGAATATTGAAAGAATAATAATTGAAGGGTTTGGAACAAACTGTTATATAGTTTCGGAAAATGGTGAGGCGCTTGTTATTGACCCCGGTGCGGACGCAGCCCTCATCTTAAAAGCAGTGGAAAAACACGATGCAAAAATTGCAACCATTGCGCTGACGCATGGGCATTTTGACCATATAATGGCTGTTTATGACCTGCGCCATCAAACGGGGGCGCAGGTTTTAATACATGAAAATGATGCCGAAATGCTTGAAAACCCGCAAAAAAGCCTTGCAAGCAAATACCGCCTTGCGCAAAAGGCCGCTCGTGCCGACGTGCTTTTGAAGGACGGGGATGTGTTTAAACTCTCGGGACGTGAATTTTCTGTACTGCACACACCGGGGCATACGGACGGTTCTTGCTGTTTCCTGTGTGGGGACACCCTCTTTTCAGGGGACACATTGTTTAGAAACACAGTGGGTATTTTCGAAAGGGAAAACAAGGAAACCATGAAAAACTCGATAAAAAGGCTTTTAAAACTGCCCGAGAATACTGTTGTGTACCCCGGGCACATGGAAAAAACTATAATAGGTTACGAGCGGAGCCATAACCCCTTCGCCTCGTTTGACTGGGAGTGGGAATAGGTGAAACTTACCCTTTTGGGGCATGACTATAAATATGAAACCGAAAATATTATCATGCTTTTCTTTCCCGACCATTCGGATGTAGAACTTGAAAGCAAAATGGTTCGTTACGGTGATGTTGTTTCGGTTACAACGCTCATAAATGCGAGAGGTAAACAGGCAAAATCCACCCAAAGTGGTATCGGCGAGGAACGGCTTTATGTAAAACGCAGTGCATTTTATGCAGCGAGAAATTTATCGCCCCTCCCCGCACCATGGGGGATACTTACGGGGATTAGACCCGCCGCCATGGTTACAAAAATGCTATCCGAGGGCAGAACGGCGGGCGAGGTTCGCCGTATTTTCAGGGATGAATATCTTGTGGATGACGAAAAGATTGATTTGGCGTTTAAAATCGCCGCACTTGAGAAAAAGTATTTAACCTTTGGAAAAGGGGACGTGGCACTTTATATCGGAATACCTTTTTGCCCCACGAGATGCCTGTACTGCTCTTTTATTTCAAATGCCGCAAAGAACAACGATGCTTTGATGGACAGATATGCGAATTATTTGACAGAGGAGCTTAAACACACCGCAAAAATTGTTGCCCGTGCGGGGTACACCCTTCGCAGTATATATATGGGCGGCGGCACACCTACGGCACTTCCCGCACAGGAAATAGGCAAAATTTTGTCCTGCATAAACGAAAACTTTGATTTGAGCGGAGTTTTGGAATTTACTGTTGAGGCGGGCAGACCCGACACCATAACAGACGAAAAACTTGAAATAATACGGCAATATGCGGACAGAATAAGCATAAACCCCCAAACAATTCATAACAAAACCCTAAAATTAATAGGTAGAAACCACACTGCGGAAGATTTTTTTGCCGCATTTTCAGCGGCAAGGCGTGCGGGTTTTGAAAATATTAATTCCGATATTATAGCGGGACTGCCAGGGGAGAACGAGGAAATGTTTGGCAAGACAATGGATGGGGTTTTGACGCTTTCCCCCGAAGGGTTGACGGTTCATACACTTTATATAAAACGTGCATCTGCACTCAAATGGGCGGGTATATCACTTCCCGACGCTGCAACCGTTGCTGCAATGCTAAAAATAGCAAGAGAAAAAACCGAGGCGGCGGGACTTTTTCCGTATTATCTTTACAGGCAAAAATCCACCATCGGCAACCTTGAAAATGCGGGCTGGGCAAAACCTGGCAATGTATGCATTTATAATATGGCTACC
>CAZNYY010000114.1:0-7081 GCA_964577335.1 uncultured Oscillospiraceae bacterium
ACGCCTACCGTATATGTTTGCCAAAGCCTAAAGCGTGCGATTACAAAACGCTTTGTGCCTGACAATCAGGCAAGGGTAATCACGTTAGACCCGCAGGTAGAACAGCTAATAATAAGCTCGATACAGCACACCGAGCAGGGTTCTTATGTGAATATTGACCCGCAAAAACTAAACCCCATACTGCAAGGCTTAAAAAAGGCGGTTGAAAAAAGCACTGATATGGGGCTTGTGCCAATGGTACTTACGGCACCCGTTGTACGTTACCATTTAAAGCGGTTGACGGAGCATCTCTTTCCGGAGATGATAGTCCTGTCCTATAACGAACTTGAGAACAATGTTGAAATACAGTCTGACAGTGTAATCGTAGCTTAACACAAAATAGATTAACGGAGGTACAATAAAGTGATAGCGAAAGAAAAAAACACGATTGACATTTGGACCGAATTTTCCTTGACAAAGGATGTTAAAATCAGAAATCGTCTGGTTTTACAGCATCTTAATCTTGTGAAAATTATTGTGGGCAGATTGCTTCCCAATTATCGGATGCATGTTGAATATGATGATTTTCTAAGCTATGGAATTTTAGGCCTGATGGATGCAATTGAAAAGTTTGACCCCCAAAAAGGTGTTAAATTCGAAACATACGCATCAATAAGAATAAAGGGTTCGATTATTGACCATATGAGAGAGCATGACTGGATTTCCTCGTACCTTCGGCAAAAGATTAAAAAGCTGGAAAGTGCTTTCGAATATCTTGAGGTAACATTAGGACGACCTGCCACCGAAACGGAGGTTGCCGGGTACCTGAACATTGGCATGAAGGAACTTAAAAAACTGTTGGTAGATTCCCATGCCGCCAATGTAATCTGCTTTGAAGAACTGCTTTCTGCATCCGCACACACCAATTCGATAATGAGCAGAAATGATGCGCCTGAGAAAATTTACGAGGAGAAGGAACTTAAAACAATGCTTGCGAAGAGTGTGTCACATCTTTCCGAAAGGGAAAGAACCGTAATTACGCTTTATTACTTTGAAGAGCTTAGTTTAAAGGAAATAGGGATGATTTTGGGGGTTTCGGAATCGAGGGTGTCACAAATACATTCAAAAACACTTATTCGGCTTAGAACCTCTATAACTTCAAACGTTGGGGTGAGTTAAATGGATGAGAGAATTTATAATGTAAAGGAAAAAACTGTAGAGCTTGCGGTACATAAGGCGGCACAGTTTTTCGGTGTGATAACGAGCGAGCTTGATATTGAAGTTTTGCAAAGCCCAAGCAGTATACTTGGCATAAATATTTCCCCCGCCATTGTTAAGGCATCACTGAAAACACCGCTCCCAAAGGAAGATAGGGACGGTACTTTCTTACTTTCTTTTCGTCCGAATGGCGTGGTTTTGCACCTTGTGCATCCAAAGGGGGCGGGACGCGTGGTCAGCGAAGATGAAATTATAGCAAAGCTTCACCGAAAAAATGTAAAAGAGATAGATTTTTCAAAAATTGCTGATGCCCTTGTTACGGGTACAGGGGAGATGGTAATTGCCCCCGCGCAGGAAGAAGAAATAATTGACGGGCGGGCGGAGGTCACTATATCAGAGGATAAAATGCGGGCATACATAACTCTTTTTCCGCCGGACGGAGGAGAGGAGTTAAGTTATGAGAAAATAATGGCAAGCATTGCCGGCAGCGGTGTGGTTTATGGTGTTGATAAAGAAATTATAAAAAACAACATCGGGGTTTACGGTAAAAAGATAAAATTTGCCCGAGGGCGTGTGCCTTTGGACGGGGAGGACGGGCGAATTGAATACAAAATTGACTTTCGTGCATCCCCCAAGCCCAAATATTTGAAAGACGGCTCGGTTGACTACTATGAAATTCAAAACTACAAAACCGTTTCGGCGGGGGATGTAATTGCATTATATATAAAACCCACACCTCATGAGAACGGGTTTGACGTTACGGGCGGGGAAATACAAGCATCGCCGGGGCGGGATATCCCCTTGCCCATTGGGGAAAATGTAACGCTTCATAAAAACGGCACAAATATAATATCTTCTGTGGGCGGAGTTGCAGAAATTAAAAGCGGAAAAATATGCGTATCAAATATTTTGGTGATTGATAAAAATGTGGATTTATCGGTGGGCAACATAAATTTTCGAGGCAATGTGCGCATAAACGGAAATGTTTTGGCGTGCCTGTCTATAATCGCCGAAGGTTCCGTTGAAATTATGGGGACGGTTGAAAGTGCATCTATAACAGCGGGCGGCGACATTAAGATTAAAAGGGGAATTTCCGGCGGAAAAAAAGGGGTTTTGAAGGCGGGGGGCAATGTTTATGCCGGGTTTTTGGAAAATGCCATGGTTTATGCGGGGGGAAGCGTTTTTGCAAGTTCCATTATTTACTGCGAAGTGGACAGCGGCGAGAGTGTTATAACAACAGGCGGGAAAGGGATTATATACGGCGGCAGAATAAAGGCAACAAATAAAATCTCGGCTCATATCATCGGCTCGGGCGGGGGTGCCTCAACCGTTTTGGAGATGGGTGCCTCACCTTACATCCGGAGAGAATACGACAGTCTGAAGGAACAGATAGAAAAATTAAATCAAGAGCTTGCCTATATATCAAGCGCCATTGATGTTTCCCCCTTGGAATTAAACGCCAGGCAGGAAAGAATAAAGTCAAAACTTGTGGCAGACAAGATAAGAAAAAAGTTTTTGCTTGCAAATTGCAATGAAGAAATTAGTGCTTTGGAAAAAACCATTGAGAGCGAACCGGAGGGTTGTGTAAATGTTTTTGATACGATTTTTCCGGGTACAAGGATTATTATCAAAACTACCGCTTATACCGTAAGCGAGCCAAATACTCATATATCATACAGGCTGAAGGATGGAGAGGTTAAATCAGTTCCATATATCGGAAAATAATTGTTAAAGTATTCTTAAATTGATACGATATATATAATGAAAAGCAAATAAGGGAAAACCTCGTCACCCCCTTTGGTTGCCGTACAAAATAAGCGGCGGAACGGAGAAATTTATGATTAGAGGATTGTACACTGCAGGAACAGGGATGATTTCCCAAATGAACAGACTAAATGTTATTACAAACAATCTTGTAAATGCAACTACTGCCGGTTTTAAAGAAGATTTACTGCTTACTGCAACATTTGAAGAGGCAGAGGTTATGCGGCTGAATGATTCGTCGGTGATGTTTGCCGCACAGGCGGTGGGTCCCCTTCATAAAGGGGTGCATGTGGACAGTGTCCATACAAGGTTTGGGCAAGGTCCGCTGCAGGAAACGGGAAATCCGACGGATATTGCAATAGACGGCAGCGGTTTTTTTGTAGTAACCACCCCCGAAGGCGAAAGGCTGACGCGTGACGGTGCCTTTAGTGTTGACAGCGCAGGTCGCCTTGTGTGCGGGCTTGGGTATCCTGTTTTGGGCGAGGGGGGCGAAATTTATATAGGTGAAGGAACATTTTCGGTAAATGAGAATGGGGAGGTCAGCACAGGGGGTGCGCCGATTGATAAAATTCTCGTTGTAAATCCTGACACGGAAGGTCTTAGAAAAGAGGGGGGCAATCTGTATTTTGAGCAGAACCCCGAAAACCGTGAAAATGACACACAAAGCACTATAAAACAAGGCTTTTTGGAAGGTTCGAACGTGGACCTTGCGATGGGAATGGTGAAGATTATTGAAGTTTACCGCAATTACGAGTCAAACCAAAGGGTGGCGAAAATGCTTGACGAAACCCTGGGTCGGGCAGTAAACGACCTTGGGCAAGTATAAATTTAAAGGCTAAAAACAAGTAGCGGAAATGGAGTTTAAAATGATAAAAGCATTATACAGTGGTGCGTCGGGTATGGCTGCACAGCAAAAAAATGTTGATACCATTGCAAATAATATTGCCAATATAAATACGACGGGATACATAAAGAGCAGGGTTTTATTTAGGGATTCTATGTACACTGCTATGACAAATCCCGAAAACCCGGGGAGCAGGGAAAACCTTATGCAGGGCAGCGGGGTTTTGGCGAGGGATTCAAAGGTTATGTCGGCACCGACGTATTACGAAACAAGTATTGTGCTTGATTTATCAATTGCGGGAGAGGGGTTTTTCCCCGTGTCGGACGGGACGGACAGGATTATGTACACCCGTGACGGAAACTTTCAAAAGGCAGAGGTGGACGGGGAAATATACCTTGTAACTTCGCAGGGGCATTTTGTTTTGGATGAAAATATGCAGCGCATACCTTTGGATGGGGGCGAGATTACCGTAAGAGAAAACGGAGAGGTGGAAGGAACGAACGCAAAAATCGGAGTGATGTATTTCCCAAATCCCGAAGGGCTTACAGCTTTAGGCGGAAATCTTTATATGACGGGTGAGGCGTCGGGCGTGGCGTATTCAGTTGAAAGACCAAGGGTTGTACAGAGAATGACCGAGGGGTCAAATGTTTCGCTGGCGGATGAGATGACAGAACTTATAAAGGCGCAGAGAGCTTACCAGATGGCAGCTAAAGCCGTTAATACGGCGGATGAGATGGAAGCCCTTGCAAATAATTTGAGGACTTAATATTATGGCAGGTATTAGATATTGCGGAAGGTGCAAAACCATATTTATGCATGGAAGCGGGGATATATGTTCATCCTGCTTGACGGAAATAGAAGATATAATGAAAAAAGTTAAAAAGTTTATGGAGGAAGTTCCTGCGGCGGGAATCCGTCAAATAGCCGAGGGTGCCAAGGTCAGGGAACGGGACATCCTTTTTCTGCTTAGGGAGGGAAGGCTGTCGGTTCGTGTCAGAACAGATTCCCCCATATGCACCCAGTGCGGGAAGCGGGTGGAAACCGGGAAATACTGTCCGGAGTGCGCAAAGGTCATCCGTATGCAGTTAAATAAAGCTGCAGACTCGCTTAAAGAGGAAGCCGGCGAGAGCGGCAAAATGTACACCATGTACAGACATAAAAAAAAGCCGGATTAAAATCGGCTTACGTGAACAGGGGTGAGCATCATTAAATATCCAGAATATAAAACTGACAGATTGTACCCCGTAATTTTCACAAAGGAAAACCCGGAGTTTCAAAGTGAGCGTAAAGGCAGTCTTGCCGAATGTCCGGCGGTACGAGCGGACAAGGTACGGCGCATTAAACATCTTATGCAAAAGAACCTTTACAAGGTCAGTGCCCCCGAAACGGCGGACAAAATAATCAATGATATAATACTGTTTAAAACGATAAACGCAGCAAAGGAGGTCTGACATGAAACAGGCGATAGACGAGCTTATTAACTGCCTGGCAATGGAAAAAGATATATATCAAAACTGTCTAAATCTATCCCTCTTGAAAAAGGATGCAATAATAAAGGGTGACATCAATAATCTTGATAAAATTGTTGATGATGAAAGAAGTCTTGTAATCACCATATCCTCACTTGAAGAAAAACGGTTGAAAATCGTGTCCCGTATTTCGGGGGATGAGAATATAACGGTTGCAGACGTTATTAAAATTGTACAGGATGACGGTCAAAAACATAGGCTTTTAGCACTGGTTCAGGGATTTGACGGGATAATCGAAGAATGCCGCAGTATAAACAGCACGAACTATTCGATGATAAAAAACAATTTAAACTACATAAGTTTTATGATGAATTCAATACTGTCCGGGGATAAAACCTACGGCGGAAAAAAGACAGGCGGACAGAAGATAAATATCTTTGACGAAAGGGTGTGATACAGGATGTCCACAGCGTTTTACGGACTGCATATAGCAAAAACGGGACTTTTTGCAAGCCAAAAGGGGCTTGAACTTGTGGGGCACAATATAGCAAATGCCACCACGCCCGGCTATACAAGACAGCGCCTTGACCTATCAAGTGTGTCGGGGGTTTACGGGGGAGGGAAGCTTGCCCCCATTACAACATCCACCGTGGGGGCGGGGGTGAGTATCCAAAGCATACAGCAGTGCAGGGACCGTTATCTTGACTCCCAAATAAGAAACGAAAACAATGTTTTGGGCGAGTGGAAGGTACGGGCGGATGCCATGTACTATATAGAAGATTTATTTGGCGGTTCGGGCACGGGCATTGATGATTCTTTAAGTACGCTCTTTTCCGCATTTGATGACCTTTCAAAAACCCCCGACAGTGAAGAAGTAAGGGTTTTGGTGCGCCAACAGGCAATTGCCTTTACCGAAACCATGAATTATTATGCAAATCAGCTTGAAAAATTGCAAAACCAGCAAAACGATTGTATTGCTTCTACGGTGAGCGAAATAAATACACTGATAACACTTGTAAGCGACTATAATTCTCAAATTACACGGTTTGAGCGCACGGGCGGCAACGCAAACGAGCTTCGTGACAAGCGAAACACCGCACTTGACCAGCTTTCGGGTATACTTGATATAAATTACAGCGAGGGGGCTGACGGTGCAGTAAGTGTCACCTTTGGCACAGGGGGCGAAACCCTTGTGGACGGGGATGGTGCAAACCTGCTTTCGGCGGTGCGGGATTTGCCTGATTATTATGGAAATGTAAATTCTTTTTACAGTGTTCGAACATCAGCGGGGACAAACTTAGGTGCATCGGACTTAAACTCGGGAAGTCTTAAAGGGTATTTGGATGCAAGGGACGGTGCCACAAGCTTAAACCAGGGTGCTTCATACTTTTTAGGCAAGCTTGACCGTCTTGCCACGGGAATTGCAGAAGCTGTAAACGAGGCGCACCGAGCGGGGCACTCCATACCCCGTGACGAGAACGGCAATGTATCCGCAAGCGGGATTGATTTTTTTGATATTGGCAGCGGCGGAGCGAAAACCCTCTCCATCAGCAATGAAATTTTACAAAGCGTATTTAATATTGCCGCATCTTCAACCACCGTTGATGGGGAGCTAAACCCGGGTAACAACGAAAATGCCCTTCGAATTCTTGATGTGCTAAACAGAAATGATATTGCGGTAATTTCTAATATAGAACAATATTTAAAGGGTATAGTTGCGGATGTGGCGGTTACTGCCGCATATGCCAACGGAAGAGTGGAAAGCCAAAACTTTTTAGTTAGCAATATTGATTATAAAAGGATGTCC
>CAZNYY010000115.1:0-7046 GCA_964577335.1 uncultured Oscillospiraceae bacterium
CCCATTTCATCGTTTTTTCTTCCTGAACCTCTGTTTTAAGCGCCTGTTTTTGTGCATCCACCACAGCTTGAACCATGTCGGTGACGTACGCCTTCTGCGTTTTGCCGCTTTGGTCAATAACGGTTTTGAATTCTTCAAACAGGCTGTCCTCAATTTGAATCGCCATCACTCTCATGACATAATCGCCTCCCAATCAATATTTTTCATAATTTCACACACCACGCCCACGCAAATACTGTTGCCCGAAAGCTTGTAGATTTTTCCGTCCGCTAGCCCAATTTCAGCCAGTTTATCATAATCGCCAACATCGAAATCCATTAGCCTAAGTGTTTCTTTCGGCGTCAATTTCCTCACACGCTCATTGTTTAGATACAGCCCCGTGTTGCCGAAACCGCCGCCCCCGGAGGTTAGGGTACAAGCGAGAGCATCATCATACACCCTTGCACTCTGGCAATTTTTATTGTCCACATAACCGATACAACTTAGTTTTTTATCATCGGTGACATAGTTGCCCTTCCAATTAGCATATTGACGAGCGGTCTGACAGACGGCAATTTCACGGTTCATACTCGAAAATCCCTTCTTACAGTCCCTGACCTGATTCTTTTTCCAATACACCAGATGCTTGCCTGTTAGATAATATTTTTCATCCACAACATCGTCTAATATATCCCATAGCTTGCGGGTAAGGGGCTTAGGTTCGGGGAATTGGAAGTTGCCATTATCCAAATCATTTCGAATGCAAACAAAAAAGACCCGGTTTCTTGATTGAGGGATATTGTAATCACAGGCATTGAGCACCTTATGATACACCTCATAACCGGCATCTTTCAGTTGGGACAGTATTTTGTTAAAGGTATCAGCGTGCTTTTTAAAAGTCAGCCCCTTCACATTTTCGATAATCGCAAGCTTTGGTCTAACCTCGGAAATTATCCTGATGGTGTCGAAAAACAACTGACCACGAGGATCGTCAGCGCCACCATGAGCACCTGATGAACTGTAGCTTTGGCAAGGTGGGGAAGCACATATCAGGTCTATTTCAGGTAACATTGCGGTATCAATTGTTTTAATATCACCAAGATTTTTACTCGTCGGCTCGCTATGTATGGCACAGTAGGCTTTTGCGGCGATAGGATCAATTTCCGCAAATCCAACCAATTCGCAAGGGAGTTCTAACCGCTTGATTGCCTTGTGCCATGCACCAATCCCGCCGAATAACTCCAATATTTTCATGCAACCCCACCGTCCGTTTGCAAGGACTTCACAATTTGCTCCAGCGCCCTGACCGCCTCGGTGATACTACTTGTATCTTTGCAATTGTCGCAGATTTTCACCGACCGAACGGTCAGGGAGTTGTCCTCATTCATGGTCACGCTGACAATGCTCCCCGGATGCAAGCCCAATAAATCTCTGATTCCCTTTGAAATGACAATCCTTCCTTTATCGTCAATCGTCTTGTTTTCACTGTATTTCATTCAAAAAACCTCCTTCATAGTTAAACAGCGATATCTGCTGTGTGCTTTGTTTGAAAACCTGTTCCATATCGTAGTTCGCAATCAAAATCTCTCTGAATTTTTTGTCCTTATTGTGCTTTAAGGCGATGCTGTCGGGCCGCTCAAAATAATATTGATAAAAATCCTTATACAGATCACGAATAAACTCGCAGTCGTTGTACGACAGCAGAATGCGGCTCTTGGAATTTTTGATAATCTCAAACAATTGGTAATGGTCATCCATTGTAAACACCTCGATGTACATTTTTTCGGTGCCGTAATAGGGCGGATCGAAGTAAATTAGGGTATCGGGATGGTCATGACTTGCGTGAACCTTTTTGTAATCCCGATTCTCCAAACCAATAGACTTGAGCCTGTTGGAAAGCCGAGAAATGTCACGGCTAACTCCTTCCAAATTGAACGCCGTTGTTGCCTGATAGCTCTTGCCGTTACTGGCGTAACTTAGCTTTTTAGTAAGGAAGTATGCGGCCGCTCGGTTTACGTCATCAAACTCGAATTTGCGTTTCAAAAGTGCAAGTATTTCCGTAAGCTGCTCTCCTGTCAATCTTTTTCTTGCAACCTCGGATTCCCGCTGAAGGTAGTTTTGTTTAAAGGGCTTTCCCGCCACAAAATCTTTTAACTGACCGAACTCTTGTGGGGAGACCTGATACAAAAACTCCAGCCTATCCAAAAAGCTTAAGGACAGAAACTTTACTACATTGAAAAAGTTATACAGATTGCTGTCAAGGTCGTTGTAAATCTCAATGTTTGCGTGTTTTCTTGCCAATATCACAGACCCGCCGCCGCCAAAAACATCCACAAACTTTTTGCTGTCCTGCGGCAGACGGGGCAGAATATGTGGAAGGCACGTCCATTTGCCGCCGATGTGCGGCATGGGGCTTCTCATATAAATCACCACCTGTCTTTCTAAAAATGAACACAAAAAAAGGCGGTTAGCTATTCCCGTTTAACGGGTATACTAACCGCCTTCATTTATTATATTGTTCATGTCATTTGCTGTCCGTCCATATCCTCGTTGTATTCATAGATTGAGCCATCTTCGGAAAGCACCAGCCCTTCTTCCGCAAGATCTAACCCAATCACTTCTGCCGCCAGCTCATAGGCTTCCTTAGAACCGAAGTCAGGGATGTTTTCAAATATAACCTCACCGTTTTTATACTCTGCTTCGCCGCAGTTATATCCCAAATCCTCATCCGCCCAACGATGATTTATTTCAAGGTCAGGGAACATCTCAGACAGTTTTCCGATGACAGGGGTAGGCTTGCTCCACGCCGTTTGGAAAATGATTTTGTTATCTTCCTGCGGCTGAAAATCCTCATCGTATCCATAGCTGTTCCACTTTGTACCCCAATGATTCAGTGCAAAATCATACCATCCCATACATCCGTGTTCCTGCACATTTTCATAAGTCTGCTTACCAAGCGCCCACATTTCGGGATCATCCTCTTGCAGTTTCTGATATTTTTCCGCTGTCTGAGGAAGACCGCTGTCACGAATAAATTCCGAATACAGCTTTAATCCTTTTTCTGTTCTGCTCCCACATTCAATGTTCAAGGAAGGAGGCATGGGGATAATCTTATTAAAATCAATCGAGCCTACGCCGACTTTATCATATTTTATTGCTTCCATAGCCTTTTTCACCTCTGCTGCATCTCCACTCAGCGTTAAAATATTAGTAACGTGATTTGGCATTATTCTAATCCTCCCATCTCAAAACCATTTTCCATGTCCTCTTTAGATACCGGTGTCACATACTCCATCAATACGCAAAGCGCCTCACTGTAATTGCTGCATTCCCGAATACGACCGCACATTTTTTCGGCGGCATCAAACATTCCGTGGTCTTTTAATGTATGACTTGCCAATCCCATCAAATTATATATGTTTCCATTGGCGCCGATGATGGGGCAATTGGGTTTTTGCTCAGTTTCCTGCAGCTCAATACCAAAATTGTTTGTCAAATAGTCACTCAGCCACTGACTGCCGAAATGTTCACGGGTTCTCAACCGCCATATAGCAAATTTGCTCATATCCATGCGGACTCCCAAAAAATGAAACAACATATTTGTGTGTCCATTATGTTCAAAAACAGCAATGTTTTTAAACTTGTCGCCATTCAACAAGATTTCTTCTTCTGTCAAAATTGCATTTATCCCGTCAACCCATTCCTGTAAATCACCGCCGCATCCCTGTAAAACCAAGCCTTCACGGTCGGTCACCTTCTTGATCTCGCTTAGCGTTATCCGTTTTATCATCTTGTTCATCCTCCTGCTTGATTTGATTTTTATTTGATACAGGTACTTGCTGCATCATTCTCTCAAATGACTGCAGCCGTCCTTCTGTAAACAGGGTTTTAGGCATTTCGCATCATCTCCTTCCTAAAAATTTGTATAAAAAAAGAGGCGGCATCCTAATCGAACTAAGTTCATAGAACTGCGTTCAAAAGAATACCGCCTCAATTTTTCGTATATTAAGTTGTATCATCGTTTTAGCGTTTAAATTAAAAATAGAGCACTGTCCAATGTTTTAATGCCGAAATAGTGTTAGACTTTAACGATTTACGAGTTCAAGCCCTGTATATGTGTGAAAAAGAGCGCTTGTCATCCAAAAATCATTAAGGTCTAAAATCTTAGCCAAAAAGCCCGCAACCCTGCATGAAAACTGCCCTAAAAAGATATGTATCTTTTTAGGGCAGTAAGGTTGGTGGGCCTTCAGGGACTCGAACCCCGGACCAACCGGTTATGAGTATCTACAATGCCGTTTTGAAGATTTATGAAAACGTCTGAAAACGCTTGTAAATCAAGGCTCCGCAGCTTTTGTAAATTGTTTCCATTCGGCGTTTGTTGGGGGATTTTTGTATCAATTTCCCCCAGATTGCCCCCAATAATTATTCGTTCTGTGTAGCCAAATAATAAACCTTACTTTTATTCACACCGTCACTTTTCAACTTTCCTGCATCCACCAACTCTTTCAAATAAACTCGTGTTCGGGCAGGACTCAGACTAATATAATCTGCAATTTCAGACGTCTTATATTTTCTTCCGTTTTCGACAAAACCAAGTATCAGCTTGCTTTTATCGCTCGTTTTTGATTTATCGCTTGTATATTCGATTGGCAGTGTCAATTTCGTGCGTGAATAATTCGTTTTTCTTCGTATTACAGATCCTTCAAGCTAATTATTTTGCTGCCTTTACTTTCGTAATAATACAACATTTCGGGGATTTTCCTTTTATCATAACTGGTAATGCAATCTGCTATGACATTAACTTCATAATTTGCCTTAAGTAAATTATAACATGTCGATTTAACACAAGCGATAGCATCCGCTCCCGCTAGATAGAACTTACATATTTCGTTTTTATTGATAAAGTCTGTAAATTCTTCGCTGGTTAACGCATTTCCCTTGAATTTAGTAAAGATGTTTTTTGATACTATTTTCAAATCCGAAGCTAATTCAGACCCACGTGTATTGGGTTTTAGAGTTCTTGTACCGGTTGATAAATTTTCATGTCTTATATAAGCGACGTGAATATTATTATTAACCGCCCGATCTATTGCTTGATTTATATTATCAATTATGTCCTTGTAATTCTTCGTTATATCGTTTTGAATATCTATGATTACTAAGGCTTTTTTAGGCATAGGTTCGCCTCCTTATTTTTCCCGGCAACGACAAGCAGTTGCAGTGCAAGTACAATTCGGATTATAGCCACTGGCACATTCTTCCGTGCAAGTACATTCTTCCTCAATCATAATCGTCCATTTAAGACTGAATTTATCTTCAAGTTCTGCATAACATTTATTCCAAAATGTTGCCTGTGCCTCGCAGAACACCTTGCCACCCTCTTTGAGAACATCAAAGGCAAACTTGACATCGTCTGCGTTATCAAGTTCTATACAAGCGAAAGAACCATTGCCAAAAGTGGCAGGGTGGTCGGGCGTTGTGTCACAAAGATAGATTGTTTCATCGCCAATTGGGAGTATTCCGTGCATAACTAATTCTTCCGTTCCAGGTTGTATCGGATACGCCTCAGACGATGGGGTGTCTTTGTACTGACAATAATTCGCCTTTGTATTAAATGCTTTCTCATAGAGCTTAATTGCCTCAATACAGTTTCCGTTGAATACTAAATAAGGTGATGTTTTCATCTGATTTCTTCCTTTCGTGTTTTTATTTTGGTTTCACTCGCAGGGTTATCAACCTTTTGACATCGCTTACTATGTCATCGCCCGCAACTTCCATCACCAACCATTTACTGCCCATACAAACCCCCATGCCATTAAAAAGTTTCTGTGTGTATTCACAGCACATCGGCATCAGCAGTTCTGCCTCGGTCATTTCTTTTGCTCCGATTACCACCATTGCAACAAAATGTCCTGCTCTTGGATAGAGAGTACACAATGCTTTTCCGCTTTTTTGATACTTGACATTCCAGCCTTTCCACAGTCCCTTATCCATAGAACAGTTGCTATAAGTCATTTTCGGCTGTATGGAATAGGTTTCTTGCAGATAATCATTTAACTCCCGCCACAAGTCATTGCCGATAAAACCGCAAATATCCTTATCTGTCGGTTGATTTTCGCTGTGGTATAATTCGCTCCATTCCATAATTTTCACCCTTTGTTTTGCTGATAAAAATCTTTTAGATGCCTTTTATCCGTATTACTCAAATTGTGCCATCGCACACCTTGAATAGCGCCCTCCAAACCCATTAGCCTGTTTACGCAAGCAGTTGGGTCGATGCCTTTTATTCTTAGCCACGCCTCTTGACTTCCGCAATCAACTAAATCGTCATAGGTTTCTATCCCGATGTTCTTCAGTTGTCTTTCAAGTTTCGCACCGATGTTAGGTAATTTTTGTAATGCAGCCATAAATTTTAACTCCTATTTTATTGGAAATACAACCTTTGTCAAAAGCTCACTCTCGGGCGTGTCGGCGGGATTATTGATATAATAGTCATAATAAACGCCTGTCGATTGCAAGTTGTTTTCCGCAAGGTATTGCATCATAGGAGCGTAAGTGTTTTCAATATCCTTGTATGCCCCTTTGTGCATTGCCGTAATCGCCTTGCCCTCGTCAGTTTTGCTCATATAGATTTCGTCTTTTTCGGTCAGAGGCTCGCTGACTGGTATTCCTAATTCGATGTCAAACTTCATAAAATCCTCGCTGCCGTTGGTATATTTGCAATAAGGGGCGCCCGCCATTTGCTTGCCGCATTCAGCCACATAAGCCCACAGCTTTTGATAACCTTCACCCATAGTCGCTCCCATATTAGTGAAGTCCACCGCGTCATACTTTACCGCTACCGCAATTTCAGCCTCTTTGTTAATTGTTTCAATGTTCATCTTAAACTACCTCCTAAGTTTTTCTTTAAGTATAGCAGATAAAGTTGACAACAGTATGTCATATTTAGAAAATTATTTTCACGAATGTTTTTCAAAAACTTCTTTTGCTCGGTTTCGGACTTCCTCCCGAATGTGTTTCGGTTCTAAAACCTCAGGAGAGATATGGAGGACAGAAGACTAGCCTCG
>CAZNYY010000116.1:0-7027 GCA_964577335.1 uncultured Oscillospiraceae bacterium
TTTCCGCTGCGGTGGGTTCGCTCAAAGGACCAAGACATGGCGGCGCAAACAGCAGAGTAATGGCGATGGTGGAGGACTTCAAAGCAAACATCAGTGACTGGACCAGCAGGAAAGAGGTTGGATCTCATATTGAAAAAATAATAAACAAACAATCATTCGACGGGGCGGGGCTAATATACGGTATGGGGCACGCAGTCTACACTTTAAGTGACCCCCGTGCGGTATTACTTAAGCAAAAAGCGGCGAAGCTTGCCAAGGAAAAAGGCATGGAGAATGAGTTTGAATTGTATAATTTAATTGAGGAACTCACCCCGGGAATATTTGAAAAAACCAGAAACAATTCGAAAATTATATCAGCAAATGTTGACCTTTATTCGGGTTTTGTATACAAGATGCTGGGTATTCCGCCGGAGTTATACACACCTATTTTTGCAATTTCAAGGGTTACGGGATGGTGTGCGCACAGGATTGAGGAAACTATAGCATCCGGCAGAATAATAAGGCCTGCCTATAAAAGTGTCGCAACGAAAAATGAATATGTCCCAATTTCCGAAAGGTAGACAGTTTAAAAACAAATTTATAATCATAAAAATGTTGCCAGAACCTTAAAAATTGTCAACAAAATAAAAAAATGTCTGTTTACTAATCATCTGATATGTAGTAGAATAAAGTAAGTGGGGAAAAAGACAAATAATTGTCCCCTGTCTAAAAAATTATTAAGGAGGCAAAAAAATGAAGGTAGACAAAAAGGCGGGAAAACTAAAATCGATTGCATTGATTTGTTCTGCGGTAATGTTAATCGGTGTGTTTGCGGGGTGTGGACCGCGAACAGGTGATGGCGGTGGCGACAACAATTCAAACATTGTTTATAACGGTGACAAAATTTATCCGGTTCAGAGTGACGACACTCTTGAATACTGGATGGAACTTACTGGACTTCTTTCCGGTCAGGTAACAAACTTTGGAGAAACTCCTCTTGCACAAGCTCTGGAGGAGCAAACAGGTGTTAAGATTAAATATATTCATCCGCAGACGGGGCAGGCAAGCGAGCAATTTAATATTCTACTTGCAGGTGATGAGTTGCCTGATATAGTGGGTTATGCATGGAACAACTTTGCGGGCGGTCCCGACAAGGCGATAGAAGACGAATACATATATAAACTGAATGATATTTTTGATAAGTATGCGCCTAATTTAAGAAAATACTTTGACGAGAATCCGGATCTTGACAAGGCACTTAAAACAGACACAGGTAGTTATTACACCTTCCCATTTGTAAGGGGAGATGAAATTATGACTGTGGGTAATGGTTTAATTATTAGACAAGACTGGTTGGACGACTTGGGTCTTGAGGTTCCGGAAACGATTGATGAATGGACAAATGTTCTTAAGGAATTCAAAGAGAAGAAGAACGCTGATGCTCCTCTTACTTCAGCAGGTACGGGGATAAGAACTCCGTTTATGGCAGCCTACGATATGACCAACTCTTTCTACCTGGATAACGGAGAGGTGAAATTCGGGCCGGCACAGCCTGCATACAAAGATTTTCTTATTACATTCAAGGATTGGTACTCCAAGGGATATCTTGACAATAATATAACCAGTAACGACGGCATAATTAATGATGCCAATATGCTCTCGGGCAAATCCGGTGCATCCATGGGATGGGTAGGCTCGGGACTTGGAAAATGGACACAAGCAGCTGCGTCCACCGGTGTAGAACCTTATAAACTTGCAGCAACACCTTTCCCTGTTCTTGAAAAAGGGCAAAAACCGGAATTTGGTATAAAAGACAGCCGTCTTATGCCCCAATCCGGTGTTGCTATCTCAACAAATTGCGTAAATGTTGAGCTTGCTGCAAGGTTCCTTGACTTTGGTTACAGTGAAGAAGGACACACGCTATATAACTTTGGTATAGAAGGCGAAAGCTTTGATTGGGTTGGCGACTATCCGACGTACACTGACCTTATTATGAAAAATCCTAACGGACTGACAATTTCACAGGCACTGTCAGCTTATACAAGGGCTTCTTACAGCGGAATATTTGTTCAGGACAGAAGGTACCTGGAACAGTATTATGAACTGGATGAGCAAAAGGAAGCTTTGCTGACATATAATAATACTAACATGGCTGAGCATGTTATGCCTCCAATCACCCTTACGGTTGAAGAAGGGGAAGAGTCAACAAATATCCTAAATAACGTCACAACATATGTGGATGAGATGTTTATTAAGTTTATTAAGGGTGAAGAATCAATTGAGAATTTTGATAAGTATATCGAACAACTGAAATCATTCGGAATTGAAAGAGCTGTTTCTATAAGGCAAGATGCTTTGGCAAGATTCTACCAGAGATAATTTAACACCTATCGGCATTCTCCGGGGCAAAAGCCCCGGGGATACCTGGGGTGTGTAAAAACAAAACAGAAGGGGGCGCATGATGTTTTTGCATTGTGCAAGGTGATATGAGCAGTCAAACAAAAACAGAACAAAATGTATTTGCCAGCAAAAGAATGTCATGGGGTGCGAGGGCAATGAGGGACCTTAAACGAAACAAGGCCCTATACATAATGATACTTCCGGTTGTTGCCTTTTATTTTATATTCAATTACATTCCCATGTATGGAGCAACAATAGCATTCAAAGACTATTCACCCAGACTTGGGATAATCGGTAGCCCATGGGTGGGTTTTAAGCATATAATTGACTTTTTGACCGGGCCGTACTTTTGGCGCGTATTTAAAAACACGCTAAACATCAGTATAACCAGTCTTATTTGGGGTTTTCCGGCTCCTTTGATACTGGCACTTCTGATTAACGAACTTAAAAGTAAAGCGTTCACAAAGATTTCGCAAACAATTACATATTTGCCGCACTTTATTTCACTTGTTGTTGTGTGTGGTATGATAAGAAGTTTTACAATGGATACAGGGTTTATAAATGACATTGTCGCTTTTTTTGGCGGTACAAGAGTAACTATGCTTAACGAAAAGGATTATTTCGTGCCCGTATATGTAATATCGGGTATTTGGCAGGAGGTTGGATGGGGTTCAATTATATACCTTTCCGCTCTCGCAGGGATAGATCAGGAGCTTTATGAGGCTGCAAGAATTGACGGTGCGGGACGTATAAGGCAAACAATGCATGTGACATTGCCGGGTATTTTGCCGACGGTTGTTATTTTGCTGACACTTCGTATCGGGGGACTTGTAAGTGTAGGATATGAGAAGATTATTCTGCTTTATAACGAATCGAACCGTGAAACCGCAGACGTTATTTCATCATTTGTTTACAGACGCGGCTTGGCTGCGGAAGGCGGTGCAAACCAGTGGAGTTACAGTACAGCGGTTGGTTTGTTCAACTCGGTCATTAATTTTGCGCTTATCATTACTGCAAATCAAATAAGCAGAAAGGTTAATGAAACCAGCCTTTGGTAAAGAGAACGATGGATTTTATTACATTTGTTATACTAAACCCACTTGGAAGGAGGACATGGTATTTATAATATCATGTAAGAAAATATGCATATAAAAGAAAGTATGAGCAGAAAGGTTTTTAATGTGGTAAACATTTTAATCATGCTTGCTCTTATTACAGTTACACTTTACCCGTTGCTTTATGTTTTATTTGCTTCGTTTAGTAATTCGTTTGAGCTTATGAGGCATCAGGGTCTTTTGTATAAACCGGAGGGCTTTAGCGTTGCCGCATATTACGCTGTTTTTAAAAACCCTAACATTTTACAGGGATATAGAAACACCATTATTATTTTGGTGTCAGGCGTTGTCATTAATATTTTAATGACGGCTTTAGGGGCGTATGTACTATCCCGAAAGAATGTCATGTTCAGAAATGGTATAATGCTGTTTATTATGTTCACAATGTTTTTTAACGGAGGTCTGATACCGACTTATCTGCTGGTAAGGGATTTGGGGCTGACGAATACGTATTGGTCAGTTATTTTGCCGACTGCCATATCAACATATAACCTTATTATAATGCGTACCGGCTTTGCCGCTATACCTGACAGTATGGAAGAGTCGGCTAAGATAGACGGAGCCACGCACCTGACAATACTTGTTAGGATAATGTTTCCCTTGGCAAAACCCGTAATTGCGGTTATGGTTCTGTATTATGCGGTTTCACACTGGAACTCTTGGTTCCCCGCTATGATTTATATGCAGAGAAGCCGTGAACTGCAACCCTTGCAGCTTATACTCCGTGGCATTTTGATTGAAAATGA
Source organism: uncultured Oscillospiraceae bacterium (assembly GCA_964577335.1). Lineage (GTDB taxonomy): Bacteria > Bacillota > Clostridia > UMGS1883 > UMGS1540 > CAZNYY01. The sequence continues at coordinate 4,241 of CAZNYY010000116.1, forward strand.
CACTAGCAGTATGCTTGGGGATTCTGCGATAGGTGACCAGGAATCGATAAGTGAAAGCATTAAGTATGCGGTCATTGTCGTGGCAACTGTGCCGATACTGGTTATATACCCGTTTTTGCAGAAGTATTTTGTAAAAGGAATAATGATTGGTGCTGTAAAGGGTTGATGAAGTTATATGTTTTACAGAATACCTGGTTTGGTGGTGAGGGGTATGGCTTCGTTTTGGACAGGAATAAAGAGATACTGCGCTTTTTATAGATGGCTTGCATCCTGTATTTTGATTATACTGCTGACGGCATCGCTTGGTCTCTTTATTTATACCCAGGCATCAGATGCTGTGCAAAATAAAATTGCAGACAAAAATGAAGGCTTATCTGCACTTTTTAAAATGGGGGTAGACTCGCTTCCCACCAATATTGGCAGGATTGCAAACGAAATATCGGTAAACCATCTTGTGCAGGAATTTATTCAAGAAAAAAAGCCGCTATCGGATGAACAGCTTGAACAGGGACATCTGATAGGGCGTGATTTAAGTGTATATAAATCGTCAAACACTGAGTTTGATGATTTATATATTTATTGCAAAAATAGCGATGTTATAATTTCAAGCAGCGGGGTAAATGAAACTGAGTTTTATTACAAATTGCATTATCTTGTGGACAGTGCATTGCCCAGTGACTACCTTAAGTTTTTGCTTAGGCATCAAAATAGCGGTTTTTATAATATCGAGCGCAAAGATGAAACCACCGGAACAAAGAAATCAGTGGCCTTTATAGAAAACATTTCAATACCGGGGGTAAATCACGATGCCGCAAGCATTGTGATTATTGTTGACAAAACAAGTTTGGAGAAAAAGCTGGCTGCATTGGATGAACTGGGGCTGGCTGGAAACAAACAAATTATTGACGTGAAAAAAAGCGCAGTACTTGCTTCACATGGCAACATCTCTCATGATAGTTTGATGAAGAATATTAATAATCGGGAGAATAGCTTCTTTTATGTTGAGGGCGAGCGGAATGTAATGAGCTATATCGGCTCGGATGCCGTCAGTGACTGGGTTTATGCCTTTGAAACCGACAAGGAAGTGTTTTGGGAGGATTTATATAGTTTCAGGATGAGAATGCTTTGGATTATGGGAACGGCATTTATTTTAGGGGTTTCTCTGGCGATCCTCACCGCAATCAGAAGCTATAAATCCATAAACGGTATCATATACTCCCTTGAACGGAGAGGCGTTTTTGTAAAAGGAAAAAATGAATTTGATTTTATTAAAAATGTTGTGGACTCGGTTATTGACGAGAGGGATGAAATTACAAAACTTATTGCTAACCAGAAAAAAGCTTTAAGAGAAAGCTTTCTTGTAAGTCTGCTCAAGGGCAGAGTCCAGTCGGATATACCTGTTTCCTCGGCACTTGAGGAGTTTAATATCAGCTTTAATTCGGAGTATTTCGCAGTAGGAGTATTTTATATTAAGGATATAGAGCTGTTGTTTGAAGACGAAAAGGAGCTTGGTTTAAATGAAAAGCGCCGCCTTTTCTCAATAATTATGAACAATATTATTGAGGAGTTGATTGGTGAATATCATTTGGGCTATGTATTTGATTATAATGATATTTTGGTGTGCATCATTAATATCGCCGATGAACGTATAGTTTATTTTGAAAATGACATTAAAGATATCTATGATGCCGCTTTCCAGAATATAAAAAGATACTTCGGGGTCGAGTTTATCATGTCAATCAGCACAATTCACAAGGGCATAACGGAAGTTCCGCTTGCGTATGAAGAGGCTATAAGTACAATGGAATATAAAACAGTTGTGGGGGTTGACGGGCTTACGACCTACAACAGTATTATTGAACATTCAAAGCATGGATACTATTATCCGATTGATGTTGAAAAGAGAATTTTAAATTATATCAAGACGGGTGATGAGGAAAATGCAGTATTGGCAATGAATGATGTTTTTTATATTAACTTAAAGGACGGCACATTGCCGGTGAAAAACATAAAAGGTTTGATGGTTAACTTGGTTTTAACTTTGATTAAGGGTCTTAACATGACTGCCGCAGGGGTGGAGAGGGAGTTTTTGGAGGGTATTAACAGTACCTTTGAAATAATACAGACCGCTTCGGTTGAGGAGATTAAAACAAAAATATTTTCAGACCTTCAGAAGGTTTGTGAGCTTAACAGGGGCGAGAATAAATCAAAGCAATCTGTGCTTATTGAGAAAACAATCAATTATATCAGTGAAAATTATAAAAACCCCGAGATTAATGCAACTGTGGTTGCAAATGCAATGGGTGTACATTCATCTTACTTATCCTCTACCTTTAAAGAGCAGACGGATGAAGGACTGCTTCATTACATTAACAGTGTCAGGGTTAAAGCAGCAAAGGACCTGCTTCTACAAAAGGGCAGGACAATTGAGAAGACAGCGCAATCGGTGGGGTTTTCAAACGCCCGAACATTTGCAAGGGCATTTAAAAAGTTTGAGGGAATGCCGCCGAGTGAATATAGAGATTTGGCGGAGCATAACAGTTAGCGGCAGATGCGGTAAAATTTTAACCGCATCTGTTTTTTTCTTAACTTAGATAAGGTATTTTTTATGTCTTAAATATTCTTCAAGATACAAAAAGACAATTATTGACAAAAAATTCACCTTGTGATATAATAACTGCAAAGCAGTTATTATATATTGTTTTTATTCGCCGCCGAGTTTTTCCTCACCTTTGTTCGGAAACGGCGATGCGACATTATATCAAAATCCTTCGGATTTATGATATA
>CAZNYY010000117.1:0-7005 GCA_964577335.1 uncultured Oscillospiraceae bacterium
ACCTTTTCGGCGGTGCCCGCAACAATAAGTTGAAGGTCACTGTTCTCTCTCTCTGAAAGGTTCGGGCTTATAACAATTTCCCCGTCAACCAGCCCCACAAGCACGCCTGCGGTAGGCCCGTTAAAAGGTATATTTGAAATGGAAATTGCGGCGGAAGCACCTATCATTGCCGCAACTTCGGGGGAATTATCCTGGTCCACCGAAAGCACGGTTGTAATAACCGTAACGTCATTCCTCAAATCATCCGGGAAAAGAGGTCTTATCTGCCTGTCAATAACCCTTGATGTTAAAACAGCTTTTTCGGAGGGTTTTCCCTCACGTCTTATAAAGCCGCCGGGGATTTTGCCAACCGAATAAAGCTTTTCCTCATAATCCACCGAAAGCGGGAAAAAGTCAATCCCCTCTCTTGGGCGGGCGGACATGGTAGCCGTTGCCAAAACAACCGTTTCACCGTATCTCACCAAAACCGAGCCGCTTGCAAGCCCCGCCAGTTTTCCTGTTTCAATTGTCAGCTTGCGCCCCGCAAGCTCCGTCGTAAAAATTCTTTCCATAACACTATGCCTTTCTTCCTACATTTTATTTACAGCCGTCCGTCGTAGGGGGCAGACGCCGCTTTGGCTTGTCCAAGCCCGTCACGGCCGCAGGCACTTAGCACTTAAAAACAAGTTTTTAAGTATAAAAACCCATTTTTAAACGCTAAAACGCCACGGCCAAACGCAATTTCGGCGGACACGCAAAAAAGCGTATCCGCCCGAAAATTACTTCCTGAGATTTAGTTTTGCGATGATTTCACGATATCTTTCGATATCCTTTTTCATCAGATAATTCAAAAGACCTCTGCGCTGTCCTACCATCATCAAAAGACCCCTTCTTGAATGGTGGTCCTTTTTATGAATCTTCAGATGCTCATTCAAATGATTAATTCTATTAGTCAAAATCGCAATCTGAACTTCGGGCGAACCGGTGTCCGATTCATGAATTTTATGGGTAGAAATAATCTCCTGTTTCACGTCCTTTTGCATATCTTTTTCACCTCCCGGTTTTTAAAATCTCCTCACGGCAAAGTAAATGGCAGGTGAAACCGATAAACCTTGCTATGGGATACATCTTCGGTAGTTTATCACAAAGGCGGCAAATTGTCAAATAATTTTTTAAATGTAATAAATATCACGCCCCGCTTTTTTTGCGTAGTCAACGGTGTATGCAGTGCCGCCCGCACCGCCCGTGTAATAAGCAACACAAATGTCGGAATTGTCCACCATGTACCTGTTTCGCTTGTGCATGCATTCAGAGTCATAGTTTTCCGAGGTATAGAAAATACTATTCGCCTCTTCAAGAATTTTTTTATAGTATTTTTGGTTTTGCGTGCTCCAATGCTTGTCCTGCCCCTTACAGGGCAGTATCATATGCAGTCTTATATGCGGGTAAACCTTCCTAAGCCGTATGACAGCGGATGCACACATCATATCAAAACCCACTGCTCCCCCGTCATAAAAAGTGTCAACCCCGTCCTCTATCAGTCGCTCCAAAAGTGTATACAGCTTGTACTTCATCACAGCCTCATCGTACGACGAGATGCGGCGATGCCCCGTAAAACAACAACTTTTATTTCCCATCATACTCACTCCCCGATTTTATCTTACCACAAATTTTAATAATTGTACATACCTTTTTGAATTTTTTCCCATTTAAAATAACCAAGGTTTTGATTACAAATATTTATGTTAGTCTTATCATATACTGTACAAGAGGTGATTATGTGGTAAGAATATATGATTTTCGGCAGAAAGAGGTTATAAATATTTCGGACGGCAGGCGACTGGGCTACATATTTGATGTGGAGATTGACGAGGAAACAGGCTCGGTTGATTCTGTTATAATTCCCGCATCGGGCAAGATTTTGGGTCTTTTCGGCAGGGATAACGAGTTTGTCATCCCTTGGGACAGCATAAAAAAAATAGGCGAGGACATTGTTTTGGTGGATTTGGACAAAAGACTTCTTCGGAAATTGGAATGATGGCTGATATTTTGGAGTGAATATACAAAAAAACCGCCGGATTACTCCGACGGTTTTTTGTAAAACTTTAGTTACCGTGCAACAATACTTTACGTTACCTCAACTGTGCAACCCGCCTTATTCGAACAAACTGCTGTACTTCGTCCAGCGCTGGTAACTCTCCCGTGCCTGCTCGGCCGCCTCGGCAAACAACGCCTCCGCCTTCTCGGGGAACCTGCGTGCAAGAGAAGTGTAACGAACCTCATTCATAATAAAATCATTATATTCAAGGGTCGGCTCTTTTGAATCCATCTGGAACGGATTTTTGCCTTCGCCTTTCAGCCTCGGGTCAAACCTGAACGTGTGCCAGTAACCCGACAATACAGCGTTTTTAATAACCTTCTGCGTATCGGTCATACCGCCTCGGATACCGTGGTTTATGCAGGGCGCATACCCGATAATGATTGAAGGACCTTTGTAGCTTTCCGCCTCTTTAATAGCCTTTACGGTCTGGTTCATGTCATACCCAAGCGCCACCTGTGCAACATATACATACCCGTACGACATTGCAATTTCAGCCAAATTCTTCTTCTTCGTGGGCATACCGCCTGCGGCAAACTGCGCCACGGCACCCGTCGGCGTAGCTTTTGACGCCTGACCGCCTGTGTTTGAATAAACCTCCGTGTCAAACACGAAAATATTTACATCCTCACCCGATGCGATAACATGGTCAAGCCCGCCAAAACCTATGTCGTAAGCCCAACCGTCGCCACCGAAAATCCAAACGGATTTCTTGGAAAGGAAGTCCTTATAATCCAAAATTTCTTTTGCAGCAGAGTCCGCACACCCTTCAAGCGCAGATATAAGCGCAAGAGTGGGTTTCTCGTTCTCGTCACCGCTGTCATATGTTTCAACCCAAAGAGCGGCGGCAGCCCGAACCTTATCGTCCTCTATCCCCTCAACCTGACCACGAAGCCTGTCACGAAGCTGACCCGCGGCAATTGCCATACCATAACCATGCTCCGCATTGTCCTCAAACAAGGAGTTTGCCCATGCGGGACCCTGCCCCTCGTGGTTTTTGGTGTACGGCGTGGAAGGTGCCGAGCCGCCCCAAATTGACGAACAACCCGTGGCATTTGAAATATATGCACGATTTCCCGAAAGCTGTGTTACAAGCTTTGCGTACGGTGTTTCACCGCAACCGCCGCAAGCGCCCGAGAACTCTAAAAGCGGCTGGTGGAACTGACTGTTTTTAACGTTTGTGGGAAGTGCCAAAACATCTTCCTTGACAGAAAGGTTTCTGCCGTAATCAAAGCACTGTTGCTGGTCACGCTGTGTGTCAAGCGGCTTCATAACAAGCGCTTTTTCCCTTGCGGGGCAAACCTTGGCACAGTTGCTGCAACCTGTGCAGTCCAAAACGGAAACCATAATTCCGTACTGGTATTTGTCAAGCCCTTTACCCGTCATTTTCTTAAACTTCATGTTTTCGGGGGCTGAGGCTACCTCATCCTCGTCCAAAACAACGGGACGGATAACAGCGTGCGGGCACACAATTGCGCACTGGTTACACTGTATGCAGTTTTCCGTAATCCACTCGGGAACCTCAACCGCAATACCCCTCTTTTCATATGCCGCCATACCCTGCGGCATATGCCCGTCAACCATGTCCATAAACGTTGAAACGGGGATTTGGTCACCCTTCTGGCTGTTGCAGGGTTCCAAAATATCACGAATATAAGCGGGTACATCCACTTCCTCGGCGGGTTTGTCAACAGCATCCGCCCAAGAACCCGGTACCTTAACTTCTTTAATGTTTGCCTCCCCCTCGGCTATTGCCGAATGGTTCATGCTAACAATTTTTTCACCCTTCGAGCCGAAGGTTTTTGTTACCGCATCCTTCATATATTCTACCGCATCCTCAAACGGAATAACATTCGCAAGTTTAAAGAACGCAGACTGAAGAACAATAGAAATTTTGTTGCCAAGACCAAGGTTTTTGGCAATTTCAAAAGCGTCTATCGTGTACAGCGAAATATTATTTTTTGCGATATATCTTTTCATGGAAGCGGGAAGTCTTTCCGAAAGTTCATCCACGTCCCATCCGCAGTTTAACAGGAATTTGCCGCCGGGCACCAAATCCTCAACCATTTCATATTTATCTACATATGAAGGGTTGTGGCACGCAACAAAATCAGCCTTATTAATAAGGTAGGTTGATTTTATGGGTTTTTTACCAAACCGCAAATGCGAAACCGTGATACCGCCCGACTTTTTCGAGTCGTAAGAAAAATATGCCTGTGCATAAAGGTCGGTATGGTCACCAATAATTTTTATTGAGTTCTTGTTTGCGCCAACCGTGCCGTCCGACCCAAGACCCCAGAATTTACAGGAGGTGTTGCCCTCGGCGGATGTGTCGGTAGTGTCTTCCCTCGGGAGTGACAAATTAGTTACATCATCCTCAATCGCAAGTGTGAAACCCTCTACCGGGTTTTTGCTGTCAAGGTTTTTATATGCCGCAATAATGTCAGCGGGGATTGTGTCTTTCGAGCCAAGACCGTATCTGCCGCCAATAATCATGGGTGCATCCGATTTGCCTTTATAGCAAGCACAAACGTCAAGATACAGCGGTTCTCCGATTGAGCCGGGTTCTTTCGTTCTGTCCAAAACCGCAATTTTTTTACAAGTCTTCGGAACAGCCTTCAAAAACGCATCAACCGGGAAGGGGCGGTACAAGCGGATTTTTATAAGACCCACTTTTTCGCCTTTTGCCATAAGATAATCAATTGTTTCTTCAATTGTTTCACAGGCGGAACCCATTGCAACGATTACTTTTTCCGCATCAGGTGCGCCGTAGTAGTTTACAAGACCGTAGTCCGTACCGATTTTTTCGTTTATTTTATTCAAATATTCCTCAACAACGGCGGGAACATTTTCGTAATATTTATTGCAAGCTTCCCTGTTTTGGAAGAAGATATCAGGGTTTTGCGCACTTCCCCTAAGTACGGGGTTATTCGGATTTAATGCGTTTTGCCTAAACTCACGCACTGCGTCCATATCCACAAGTTCTTTCAAATCATCATAGTCCCATGCCTCTATTTTGCTTACTTCATGGGAGGTTCTAAACCCGTCAAAGAAATGCAAAAACGGAATTTTACTTTTTATTGCCGCAAGGTGTGCCGCAGCCCCCAAATCCATAACTTCCTGTGCGCTGTTTGAACACAGCAGTGCGTACCCTGTTTGTCGACATGCCATAACGTCCGAATGGTCACCGAAAATGTTAAGTGCATGGCTTGCAACGCAGCGTGCGCTTACATGGATTACGGAGGGCAAAAGCTCACCCGCCATTTTGTACATATTCGGAATCATCAAAAGCAGACCTTGTGACGCGGTGTATGTTGTGGTTAGCGCACCCGCCGCAAGCGAGCCGTGAACAGCACCTGCCGCCCCCGCCTCTGACTGCATTTCAACAACCTTAACGGGTTGCCCGAAAATGTTTTTTCGCTCTCCAACCGCCCATTCGTCGGTCACCTCTGCCATTACCGAAGAGGGTGTTATGGGATAAATTGCCGCAACGTCTGTAAAGGCGTATGATGCCCATGCGGCGGCATTATTCCCGTCCATTGTTTTCATTTTTCTTGCCATTGAGCTTTCTCCTCCTAAAATTTGTATTTCATGCCTGAAAATTATATAAACAAGCAATTTCCTATGTTAGAAAAAAACATACCTGTACCAATTAAATAGTATATCAATAATATTTTGGTATGTCAAGATATTATATGCAGAAAATTTCCCCCTCAGAAAAACAGGTCACAAGCGAAGAAAAAACCCGCAAAATTGCGGGTTTTTAATAATCTTAGTTTTGGGAAACATTAACATCCCTCAAAACATCTTCAATATAATCATCTTCCTCGACAGTGAGTGTAATTTCATTTGCATCCATCTCATCCGCCGTAAATCTTGCCACAATTCTGCCGCCGTATATAGCACGCAGTTCTTCCGCTTCAAAGACCAAAACCGCCGACTTGTCCTCCGAAATTGTCAAAATTAGTTCGCCTTCCGAGAAATCGGCACTCTCAAAGTCCGCCGCCGACAGAATTATTCCGTTGTTCTCACCTATAATATGAAAACCGGTGGGGTTTAAAAAGCTTATTTCAGGGGTTTTAATATAGTCCTCCCCCTCCATAATCTCATACCCCGCACCTTCAGGCGACCAAGTTGTCTGCTCCATCACAGGCGTGTACAGCGCATTTTCTAAAAGCGTTTTAGCCTGTGCAAGGGTTATCGCATCACTGCCGACACCCGAAACACCACGGGTTACACCCATTTGTGCCGCCGTAAGTATGTAGCCTGTGGGGTACCCCCCAAAGCTTTCTGCCATAGGGGTGTAGCCGATTGCAGCCATAAGCATTTTAACCGCCTGTTCAAGCGTTACATTATCGTCCGCCCTAAATGTGCCGTCACCCATACCATTAATAATCCCCGACTGCTCGGCAATATTTATGTAGCCCGAAAAATCGTCATCCATGCCGACATCGGAAAATGCCGTGTCGCCAACCGCCGCTTCTGCAGCTTCACCAAGCCCTCGTAGCCGAACGGTGTACTTTACCATCTCAAGCCTTGTTACAAGCGAACCATCTTCCTTGCCTTCGGGTATTACGTCATACCTTCCCAAAGATGCCGATGCGGGAATTGCCAGCATAACAAAAGCAATCACCAATGCAGTTAACTTTCTTTTCACGTTAAATCGCCCCTTTTCATAAGTATTTGAGTACAACCGTATCACAATTTACCTATTTTTGCAAGGAGTTATTTTATTTCCGACAAAGCAACCGCCACCGCAACGGTAGCACCGACCATGGGGTTGTTGCCCATGCCAATAAGACCCATCATCTCAACATGCGCGGGAACGGAGGACGAGCCTGCAAACTGCGCATCAGAATGCATTCTGCCCATTGTATCCGTCATGCCGTACGAAGCGGGACCCGCCCCCATATTATCGGGATGAAGCG
>CAZNYY010000118.1:0-6953 GCA_964577335.1 uncultured Oscillospiraceae bacterium
ACCGTAAGCCCCAAAAACCTGTAAACCTTGCCCATCCACTCGCTGTCACGGCGGGCAAGGTAATCATTAACGGTTACAATATGCACCCCGTCGCCCGACAAGGCATTTAGATAGGCGGGCAGGGTTGCTACAAGGGTTTTCCCTTCCCCTGTTTTCATCTCGGCTATTCTTCCCTGATGAAGGATAATTCCACCCATTATCTGTACGGGGAAATGGCGCATCCCCAAAACCCTGTCCGATGCCTCACGAACAGTCGCAAAAGCCTCGGGCAAAATATCGTCCAACCCCTCGCCGTTTGCAAGGCGTTTCTTAAGTTCGGGGGTTTTTGCTTTCAGTTCGTTATCGGAGAGTTTTCTATAATCCTCCTCAAGACCCAAAACACGCTCCGCGGCGGGTCTTATACGCTTTATTTCACGATTGCTGTAAGACCCTGCTATATTCTTAAAAAAATCTAACATCAAAACCCTCCAATTAGAATTTAAAACTGTATAGTTTATATTATTATATCACAAACTAACACAATTACAAGAGTTTTTTAGATAGTGTGGACACAGTATCTATGGCAGGCACAATTTTAAGGGGGGATAACTTGACAGGTGTAATTTGGAGTATTATAGCAGGAGCTGCCATGAGTTTTCAAGGGGTTTTAAACACCGGGCTTTCAGAGAGAGCCGGGCTTTTTGAGTCAAATGCGTTTGTACAGGGTACGGCATTTATTCTGTCCTTAATAGTTATGTTTATATTCGGCAAGGGCAATTTTAGAGAAATATTCACTGCGGACAAGATTTTCCTAACGGGTGGGGCATTGGGAATTATTATCACGGTCACGGTAATGCTTTCAATTAAAAAATTAAGCCCCACAGTTGCAATTTCCATTATTTTAATTTCGCAGCTTTTGGTTGCGGCGATAATAGACGCATTCGGGCTTTTGGGTGCTGAAAAAATAGGTTTTCATCCGACAAAATATATAGGTGTTGCGCTTATGATAGCGGGCGTTATAGTGTTCAAGCTTAAATCATAAAAATTGGGGCTGTATCAAAATGCGCCGAACACGCAAAACAAGTTTCTCTGACCCCATGCGCCTTTGACAAACGAAAGAATCTAAAAGATGTAGTAAAATTCGTTGTTCGACGAATTTTACATACACCTATTTTTTCGTTATGAACAAACCTTACCTCTCGACGTACCCTTGTACGCCTTCGGATGCGGTTTGTCCATTCGGCATCATTTTCCTTGCACCCCAAAAGGAGGTGTAGCAAAAGCTACACCTCAAAAACAATTTATTCTTCGGTTTTTTTAATACACAGTCCAAGTTCATCAAGCTGCTTTTTATCAACATCCGCAGGGGCTGACGTCATAAGCTCTGACGCATTTTGAACCTTCGGGAAAGCAATAACATCTCTTATTGACTGGCAGCCGCACAGCAGCATTACCAGCCTATCCAGCCCATATGCCAAACCGCCGTGGGGAGGAGTGCCGTATTTAAACGCTTCAAGGAGATAACCAAACCGAAGCTGTGCTTCCTCGTCAGGCAATCCTATTGCCTTAAACATCTTCGATTGAAGCTCTGAATCATGAATTCTTATACTTCCTCCGCCAATTTCCGTTCCGTTTAAAACTATGTCGTACGCCTGTGCTAAAGCATCTTGCGGCGCTGTTTCCAATAGTCCTACATCCTCGGGACGGGGGGAGGTAAAGGGGTGGTGCTTTGCCGTATATCTCTTTTCGTCCTCGTCATATTCAAGAAGCGGGAAGTCCGTCACCCACAAAAGGTCAAACCTCTCGTTGTCAAGCAACTCTAATTTCTTAGCTATATGAAGTCTTAAATTACCCAAAGCATCAAAAACTATATCATCATTGTCCGCCACCATTAAAACAATATCACCAACCTCTGCCCCCGCCCTGTCAAGTAGAGCGGCGGTTTCTTCCTCGGTCATAAACTTTACAATGGGGCTTTTAAGTTCGTTTTCGGCAACCGAAATCCATGCTAAACCCTTCGCACGGTAGGTTTTTACAAAGTCCACCAAAGCATCAAGCTCACGGCGGGCAAATTTGTCGGCACCGCCCTTGACGGTAATGCAGCGCACACTGCCGCCGTTTTTAACAGCATCGGAAAACACCTTAAAGCCGGAATTGCCAACAATATCCGAAAGGTTCTTCAGTTCAAGCCCAAACCTCGTGTCGGGCTTGTCTGAGCCGTAGCGCTCCATAGCTTCGCTGTATGTTATTCTCTTAAGCGGCAACTCCAACTCTATTCCCTTTATTTCACGAAAAACCTTTTGCAAAAACCTTTCGTTTACCGAAATTACATCATCCATGTCAATAAACGACATTTCAAGGTCTATCTGCGTAAACTCGGGTTGACGGTCAGCCCTTAAGTCCTCGTCACGAAAACATTTTACTATCTGAAAATAACGGTCAAAACCCGAAAGCATCAATATCTGCTTATAAAGCTGGGGTGACTGGGGCAATGCGTAAAAACTGCCGTGGTGAACACGGCTGGGAACAAGATAATCCCTCGCACCCTCCGGCGTGCTTTTTGTGAGTACGGGGGTTTCAACCTCTATAAACCCATTTTCATCAAAAAAATCTCTCGCCAGCTTTGCAATACGATGGCGCACCAAAAGATTGTTCATAACCGACGGACGGCGAAGGTCAATGTACCTGTATTTAAGCCTTACCTCGTCCCTTACCGAAATATCGTCGGAAACCATAAAGGGAGGGGTTTCTGCCTTTGAAAGTATTTTAAGCGATTTTACCCGAACCTCAAGTTCCCCTGTCTTAATTTTGGGGTTTACGGTATCGGGGTCCCGCTTTACAACAGTGCCCGCCGCCACAACCACAAATTCCTGTCTAAGGCGCTGTGCATCTTCATATATTTCCTTATCCGCCTCGTCCATAACAAGCTGAAGCACTCCGGTTCTGTCACGAAGGTCCGCAAAAATAAGACCGCCCAAATCCCGCACACGCTGAACCCAGCCCGCTACCACAACCTCCCCCGAGATATCCGCATTTGTTATTTCTTCACACATATGTGTTCTTTTTAGCTGTTTTTCCATTATTCGTCCTCCTTCGTCCCTTGGGACAAATTATTTTTTATACTTAAGATATCAAGCCCTGTTTGGGCAACGGTTCCGTCATCCATATTTTTAATGTTTGCCTTGCCGGCGACAACCTCGTCCCCGCCTATTACCATCGAAAATCTGGCACCCATGCGCCCCGCATTTTTCATCTGCGCCTTCAAACTTCTTCCGGCGTGGTCACACTCGGCGTAAACCCCCGCATCCCTAAGACCACAGACAAGGGACAAAACCGCACCACCCTCTCCCGCAGATGCAATATAAACATCGGGTCGCTTACTCACTTTCGGCACAATACCCTGAGCCTTCATAACAAGAATAATCCGTTCAATCCCCATTGCAAAACCAATACCGGGGATTTCCCCGCCGCCCAAAAGTTCAATAAGGTTATCATATCTTCCGCCGCCGCAAACCGTGCCCTGCGCCCCAATCTCGGTGGACACAAACTCAAACACCGTTCGGGTGTAATAGTCAAGCCCCCGCACTATGGACGGGTCAATATTATAGCTGATGCCAACCGCATTTAAAAGTTTTTGCACCTCTTCAAAATGACTTCTGCAATCGGTACAAATAAAGTCCAAAATGGCGGGTGCCCCCTCGGCGATTTGTTTACAAGACTTATTTTTACAGTCCAAAACCCTCATGGGGTTTCTCTCCAGCCTGCCGTGGCAGGTGGTGCAAAGACTGTCATAATTTGATTTTAAATATTCGGTAAGAGCGGCATTAAACTCTTTTCGGCATGAGGGGCAACCGATACTGTTTATGTTCAGCACCAGATTTTTAATACCTATATTTTTGAAAATGGAGTTTACAAAAGCAATTATCTCCGCATCAATTGAAGGTTCCGCCGTGCCAAAAACCTCCGCACCAAACTGGTGAAACTCCCTAAGCCTGCCCGTTTGGGGCTTTTCGTACCTGTAACAGGTAATGTCGTAAAAAAGCTTTACGGGTGCGGGCAGTGCATACAGCGAATGTTCAAGATATGCCCTTGCAACCGATGCCGTGCCTTCAGGGCGCAGGGTAATGCTCCTCTCCGATTTATCGGGAAAGGTATACATTTCTTTTTGAACAACATCGGTTGTGTCGCCAACTCCCCGCTCAAAAAGCTCGGTATGTTCAAAAACAGGGGTACTAATCTCCGAAAACCCGAAAACCCTTGCGGTTTCGGCGGCGACCCGCTGAACATATTTATAATTTTCAATTTCGTCGGGCAGAATATCAACTGTTCCCCGCGGGGCCTTGATTTTCACTGCGCATCCTCCTCGTAAAAAACTTAAATTTTAAGATTAAACACTATTTCCTTAGTTTACACAAAACCTGCCCCCCATGTCAAGAGGTTTTTTGTAAAGAACAGGAATTTCACGAAAAAAACGTGCTTTTTATAGAAAATCTGTTCTATCTAAGTTCTGCTCCGGTTTCCTTTGCAAGCATTTTCAGCAGTTTGTCCATAATTTTGCTTACATCCTCTTCGCTTAGCGTTTTTCCGACCGCCCTAAAGGTGGCGGAATATGCCATGCTTTTTTTGTCCTCGGGTATTTGTTTTCCTTTATATACATCAAAAAGGTGCAATTCCTCAAGGTTTTTTCCGGCATACTTTAATATGGCGTTCTCGATTTCGGCAGCGGGAACCCCATCGTCCACCAAAACGGCAATGTCACGGGTGACGGCAGGAAAACGGTTTAGCGGCTTGTATTCAATATCCTTCCTCACGCCTGACAATATACCCGAAAAAGATATTTCAGCAAGGTACGCCGTCTCGTCAAGAGAATATTTCTCTAAAACCTCTGGATGCGCCTCGCCCATCACGCCCACGGGCTTGCCCCCTATGAAAATCTGTGAGCAAATGCCGGGGTGAAATGATGCGTCATTTGAATACGCCGAAAACGAAAAATCGCTGACCTTTAAAGCACGAAACAACTCTTCGATTGTCCCCTTTAGGTCATAAAAATCCATGTCCCCAAAGCCGCCCAATGCCAGGTGCTTTTCTTCACGGGGCAAGTTTTCAAGGGGAATACGGTCTGCCAAATACACCGTTCCCATTTCAAATATCCGCACATTTTGGTTGCTTCGGTTTTGGTTTGTTTCCAAAACCTCAAGCAAGCTGTGCAGCATATTGTTTCGCATAATAGAATTTTCCTCGCCCAAGGGATTGCTGATTTTAATACATTTCTCAAGTTCCTCCGCACGGCGAAGCATCGAAAGGGATTTCGGATGGGTGAAAGAATATGTTAAAACCTCGTAATAGCCAAGCATGGATAAGGTTTCACAAATCTTTTCCTCCGTCTCCTGTTCAAATGTACGAATACCTATGGTTGATGTGCCTGCCATAGCACCCGAAGGAATGTTGTCATACCCGTATATGCGTGCAACCTCTTCCGCTATATCGGCGCCCTCCAAAACATCATCCCGCCAAGAGGGGATTGTAACCTGGTTTTTATCAACATCAAAACCCAGCGACTGCAAAGTTTCCGTCATAAAAGAAGTGTCTAAATCCGTACCCAAAAGCTTATTTATTTTATCTGTTTCAAGCGGCAAAACTCTGATTTCCTTTTTTTGCGGGTACACGTCCAGGGCACCGTCAAGCACCTCGCCCGCATTTAGCAGTTCCACAAGTTCGCATGCACGGTTTACCGCATCAAGCGTCATTTCACAGTCAATTCCCTTTTCAAACCTTGCGGACGACTCGGTTCTCAGTCCAAGTTTTTTTGACGTGGTTCTGACGGATGCGCCGTTAAAAGAGGCAGATTCAAAAACAATATCCTTCGTGTTTTCGGATATTTCCGAGTTTTCTCCGCCCATTACACCCGCTAAAGCAATGGGCTTTTGGGTGTCGGCAATCACCAACATATCGGGGGAGAGTGTGCGAAGGGTGCCGTCAAGGGAGGTTATTTTCTCGCCGTCATTGGCTCTCCTTACAATTATTTCATCACCATCCAAACAAGCCTTGTCAAATGCGTGCATGGGCTGGCCGTATTCGAGCATAACATAATTGGTTATATCAACAATATTATTTACCGGGCGCACGCCGCAAGCTGTCAGGCGGTCCCTAATCCATTTGGGGGAGGGTTCGATTTTTACGTTTTTAACAACCCTTGCAGTATAGCGGGGGCATAAGGAAGGGTCTTTTATAACTACATTTACGGCGTTTGCAATGTCGCCGCCCGAGCCGTTTACAACAGGCTTTTTAATCTCAAAGGGAGTTTTAAAGGTGGCGGCGCTTTCCCTTGCAAGACCTATTACGCCTAAGCAGTCCGGTCTGTTTGAGGTTATCTCAAACTCTATCACGTTATCATCCAACCCAAGTATCTTTTTTACATCTTGACCGAGAGGATAATCCTGTTGAAAAATCAAAATCCCGTCCTCATGCGCACCTTCGATATCATTAAATTCAAGGTTCAGTTCTTCGTGAGAGCAAAGCATTCCTTCCGAAACCTCACCCCGCAGTTTTCCCGCCTTTATCTTTTTTTCGCCCGGCAAAAGTGCCCCGTTTTTTGCAAGCGGCACAACATCACCTTCATTTATATTTTGCGCACCGGTTACAATTTGCAGGGTTTCGTCGCCCGCAGAAACCTGACAAACCCAGAGGGTGTCGGCATTTGGGTGCTTTTCTTTTTTAAGTATTTTCCCCACTACAACATTTTGTATCTCCGTGCCCTGCTCTTCTATCCCCTCAACCTTTGAGCCGGACATCGTCATCGCATCGGCATAATCCTTCGGGGAAACTTTTTTTATATCGGTATAATCGTAAATCCAACTAAGCGGTAGCTTCATAGTAATTTCCAGCCTTTCTGTCCACAAATAATTTTTTACGCACAAATCATGGGTCGATATGCGTAAATTTATATTAAAATTGATTTAAAAACCTTATATCAT
>CAZNYY010000119.1:0-6914 GCA_964577335.1 uncultured Oscillospiraceae bacterium
ATTTTACCTTCTATGGGTCTATTTACAATAGTTTCAACCATTTCAGGTTTTAACAGTGCAAATGATGTGTTAAAGCCGGCACCTTTACTAATGCTGTAAGCGGTTTTATAATATGTATCATCACAAACATCTTTCAAAGTGTCGGTTGTGATTTCAACATTTTTCTGCCCTAACTGCTTCATTTGCTCTGCCATTTGCTTTTCCAACTCTAACAGAACCTTGTACCGTTATATGTCTTGTCTTTTAATAGCCTTGAAATGAAACAATCTCTATGTAATATTGTACCCAAGACAATAAACTTAGTGCCGGATTTTACTTTTACACCATCACGATAAACAGGCTTATCCCCTGCAAATTTACAATCCTCTGTCCATGTTTTATATTTTTTATCCCTTGCTTCCTGCGTGAGAACATCTTTGCTGCTTTGGTAGTCATCGGCTATAATTAAAGACGGTCTATGTATGCCATACTTGCGCCCACGCATAGAAGATACAAAAGACACTCCCATTGAAACCATAGTCATGTTAACTGCTTTTTATGGGTTTAGAAGATCGGAAGTTCTTGGAATACGTTGGAAGTCCATAGATTTTGTTAATGACACTCTGACTATTGATAATACAATTACAAACATGGGCGGTATTATTGAAAAAGAGCGTACGAAAAACAAGGCAAGTCATAGAACCATGCCATTAACAAATGACGTAAAAAATCATTTAATTCAGCTAATGGAGCATCAAGAAAACAACAAATTGCTTTTTGGAAAGGAATATATAAACAATGACTATGTATGTAAATGGGAAGATGGCAAACCAATATCACCCTCATATGTTAGTCACAAGTTCAAAGAGATAATTGATAAAAATGAACTTGAACCGATTACTTTCCATTCGCTTAGACATTCTTGTGCCAGTATTTTATTAGCTGAAGGATTTGATATCAAAAAGATACAAGAGTGGTTAGGACATTCGTCTGTTAGTACAACAGGAAATATATATGCTCACGTTCAATATTCATCTAAAATTGAAATGGGAGATGCTTTATCAAGCGTAATAAACTTTACTTAAAATACGGTGAGCAAAAAGTGTTACTATAAGTGTTACTATTTTTGAATTTCAAGCTTCAGAAAAAACAAAAACCATCGATGTTATCGGCAAAAGCCTTTAAAATCAACAGTTTTTATGGTGCTCGAGACCGGGGTCGAACCGGTACGGGATATTCTCCCACGGGATTTTAAGTCCCGGGCGTCTGCCTGTTCCGCCACTCGAGCATATTTTTACGAATGATAAAATCAGCTTTATTATCTTACCATAAGAATATAGGCTTGTCAACTGCTTTTATGAGAGTTTAATCATCATTGACAAATCCACATTAGCCGCCTACATTTGTCAAACAAAATTATTGACATTTTTTAAAAGCAGTAGTATACTGATTACAATTGCATTTTTTTAAGGCGCAGCGAAGGCGGACAGGGTTTAACCCTTCAGAAAATTGACGGAGGCAAGCTAAAGGGTTTTGCCCGGGGTTCCATCACTTTCGGTTAGGTGGTAGTGCGGGATTCCCGCCTCAATGTTTTTTGAGGCGGATTTTTTATAACGTGGAAGAATTAACAAAAAGAGGGTATGACCTTAAAAATTGCCGGTTTACGGCGGATTGGAGATGGAACGTGGAATATAAAATTATGGAAGTGGCACAGCGAATTCGTGGGCTTAGAGAACTTTTGGAGATTTCAGTGGAGGAAATGGCGAAGGTCACGGATTTGAATGTTGAGGAGTACCAAAAACACGAATTGGGCGAGGTGGATTTTTCGTTTACCTTTATCTACAAATGCGCCGGGCGATTTGATGTTGATATTATTGAAATTTTAAAGGGCACAAGCCCCACCCTGTCGTTTTACTCCATCATCAGAAAAGGCGATGGGCTGCCTATAACACGCAGGGAAGGTTTTCAGTACAAGCATCTTGCGCCATTTTTCAAGGATAAACTGGCGGAGCCGTTTAGGGTTTTGGCAAAATATTCGGAAGCGGAGCAGAATAAAGAAATTAAGCTAAGCTATCACGAGGGGCAGGAAATTGACATAATACTGAAAGGCACGCTTAAAATACGCCTTGAGGACCATACCGAAATTTTAAATGAAGGCGATGCAATATATTATAACAGCGGACACGGTCACGGAATGATAGCAGTGGGCGGCGAGGATTGTGAGTTTTTAGCGATAATCCTTAAAAATAATAGATAGGAGCAATTTAATTATGGTAACGGATTTATATAAAAAGTATTGCGGGGAGGGTTTTGACCGTGATGGTGTTTTAAACAGATTTGAACCTCGACCCACGGAAGATTTTAACTTTGCCTATGATGTTGTGGATGCGATTGCAAAGGAAGAGCCGGACAGAACCGCTGTTTTATGGTGTAATGACGAGGGAGAAGAAAAAACCTTGACATTCGGCGAAATTTCACGCCTTTCAAACCGTGTTGCAAATGTGCTTACGAACAGCGGGGTTAAAAAGGGTGATATGGTTCTTTTAATTTTAAAGCGCCATTATCAGTTTTGGTACATTTTACCGGCACTGCACAAAATCGGTGCGGTTGCGGTACCTGCCACAAATTTATTGACGCAAAAGGACCTTGAATATAGGTTTAACGCTGCTTCCGTCAGCACTGTAATATGCACGGGGGAAGGGAATGTTGCGAAAAACATTACAGATGCACTGCCCAAATCTCCCACGGTTGTCAGAAAATATACGGTAGGCGGCTTGGCAGAAGGCTTTGAAAATCTTGATGGGCTGCTAGAAACGGTCTCGGACGAGTTCGACAGGGTTAAAACGCTTTCCCATGAGCCTTTGCTCCTATATTTTACCTCGGGCACAACGGGCTATCCGAAAATGGTGCTACATAATCATACTTATGCGATAGCGCATATTATAACCGCAAAATACTGGCATAATGTTGACCCTTGCGGTTTTCATCTGACCTTTGCGGAAACAGGCTGGGCAAAATCCGTTTGGGGAAAGTTTTACGGTCAGTGGTTCGTAGGTGCAGCAGTGTTTGTTTATGATTTTAATAAATTTGTTCCGTCGGATATTCTTACACTTATTGAAAAATATAAAATCACAACCTTTTGCGCACCTCCTACGATATACAGGTTTTTCATAAAAGAAGATTTGTCAAAATATGATTTAAGCTCGTTGTCGTATGCCACCACAGCGGGCGAAGCGGTGAACCCTGAAGTTTTAAAACAGTTTTATAATGCCACGGGGCTTATGCTTATGGAGGGCTTCGGGCAGACGGAAACAGTGCTGCAAGCCGCAAACCTTGTGGGGATGACCCCCAAAGCAGGTTCCATGGGCAAACCCCTGCCGTTATACAGAATAATGCTTATAAACGATGAAGGCAAACCCGTACAAACGGGTGAAATAGGTGAAATAGTGGTGGCTGCCAACCCGGGTGAAATTGTGGGGATGTTTGACGGGTACTATCTTGACAAAGAAAAAACCGCCGAGGCATGGCACGACGGTCTTTACCATACGGGGGATACTGCATGGTGCGACGAGGACGGATATTTATGGTATGTGGGAAGAACCGATGATATTATCAAAGCGTCGGGTTACCGCATAGGCCCGTTTGAGATTGAAAGTGTGCTGATGGAGCATCCGGCGGTTTTGGAATGTGCTGTCACAGGAGCGGAGGACCCTATAAGAGGGACTGTTGTAAAAGCTACTATTGTTGCCGCTAAGGGGTTTGAGGCAAGTGATAAATTGGCAAAAGAAATTCAGGAATATGTCAAATCACAAACCGCACCGTATAAATATCCCCGTATTGTTGAGTTTGTAAATGAACTTCCAAAAACCATCAGCGGTAAAATCCGCCGTATGGAGATTAGGGGAGAAAATAAGTAAAATATATCCGTTCTACAAATAAGCTTATCCCAATATATATAATTATCCGGCATACTAAAATATTATCGGGAGGCAAGTACATGAAAAAAACAATTACCAGAGCGGTTACTTTGACACTGCTTGTTACAATGCTTGTGGGTACGGGGGTATCGGCATATTCCCCGGATGATATCGAGGAAGTAACCATTAAAATTATCAATGTTCCGGAGAAACTGGAATACGGGCAAACATTAAGCCTGAGAGCGTACATAGAAAATATACCCTACGAAGCGATAGCCTCAACCCAGTGGGTTATGGACGGCGCGCCTATTGAGGGCTGGTATAACTCGTCATTTTTACTTAGAAAAGGTGCCTCCTCGGATTTTGAGTTTCAGGTTCCCTTTTATCACGGGATGCCGGACGGTGCCTCTTTCGGGTTTGATTTTGCGGTAAACGGTATTTTAAAACGGACAGAGGTGTATGTACCTTTTCAGGAGTACCCCGCCCAGTTTTATTTATCACAGCCTTCGGAGGATGTTTTCAACCGGGTCACCCCGGTGTTAATTGATGCATCACCGACATCCGCCACTAAAATATATTCGGACAGGCACCTTACAAAGCCCATCGGTACAATTGAGGCGGGAGTAGGGGTAAAGTATATTGACCAGTATGTCCGTTCGTCGGCGCTTATTCAGCTTGCAAACGGGTCACGGGCATGGGTTCCGTATAAAATTTTAAAAATATCCGCTACAAATTATACCGTGAATACGGATCATTCCAAGGATGACAAAGAAGGTTTTGTAAACCTCAAAGGTTTTAGCAGCAGCACACCGTACTTGGTTTGGATTAACCCGCAGCGCCAAAAGGTAAATGTTTTTTTGGGGTCTAAAAACGGGTGGGGACTTATTAAGGAGTTTCCGTGCGCCACGGGGGCAAACCCAACTCCCACACCCGTCGGCTCATACAAATATACCGCCACAAGCCCCAGATGGAGCTTTGACGGATATTATGTGAAGAATATAATGTATTTTGAGGTTAACAGGGGCTTCGCCTTTCATACAAGGATTTATGCAAACAACGGACGGCTTTTAGACGGTACTATTGGAACTCCCGCTTCAAACGGCTGTGTGCGTATGCTTGATGAGGACATTGCATGGATGATGTACTATGTTCCCTTTGGGACAACCGTGGAAGTATTTTAAGTGCTTTTTTCCAAGGATTTTTGCCGTGTTTATAAACACGGCAAAAATCTTTTTGAAACTACACATGTGGGTTTGACAAATGCAGACGGCTATGTTATTGTATAGAAAAATTTCAAAAGCACCGGGACTATATAGTCACCGGGGAAATTCACAATATTTTGGAGGAAATTTATGAACAAAACTTATAACCGCATTATACCCGTTGCAGCATCAATTGCAATCCAGCTTTGTTTGGGAATTGCATATATTTGGAGTGTGTTTCAAACCGGTATTGCAAACAGTATTTTCGGCGGGGACAATGCCGCCGCAGGATTGACGTTTTCACTGCTTTTGGCTACTCTTACCGTCGGAAGTATCATAGGCGGTAAACTTGCATCAAAATTTTCAACCCGTGTAATAGTTATTATCGGCGGGGTGATACTAAGTGCGGGCTTTTTTGCGGCATCCTTTGTTACCCCTTCGGCACCATGGGTGCTTTGGCTTACATATGGTGTGATGGGCGGCGTGGGCATGGGTTTTACATATTCCACTACCATTGCCTGCTCTCAAAAATGGTTCCCTGAAAAAAAGGGGTTTGTTACGGGGCTTATTGTATCGGCGCTGGGGTTTGGCGGCGTAGTTTTTACACCCATTGTTGAAAGGCTTGTTGAGCATTTTGGCGGGGCAGAGGTGGGGGAGATGAAAACCTTTAGAGTTTTAAGTCTTCTTTTCATTGTTGTTTGCACAATCGGGGGCTTACTTTTGAAAAACCCTCCCGAGAATGCGGAGAAAGCCTCCGAAAACGGTTCACAGGCAAAGGGGATGGTATCATATTCACCTTCGCAAGTTTTAAAAATGCCTAAATTTTATGTAATAACCATAGCTTTAATGCTCTCTTGTATGGGCGGGCTTATGATGATAGGCTTTGCAAAACCCATAGCTGTTGCAAAGGGTATGGCGGCAACTGCCACGGTAGGGGTTTTGGCAATTTCAATGTTTAACTCGGTTGGCAGGCTTTTTTGGGGCACAATTTCAGATAAACTGGGGCGAAAAAATACCTTAATTATACTAATGGCGGGTTCCGCGGTATCGTCCATGCTTGTCAATGTGGCGGAGGGGTATTTAATTTATGTCTTAATAGGTTTAATCGGCTTTTTCTACGGCGGGTTTCTCAGCGTTTTTCCTGCACTTACAGCGGATTTATTCGGACCTATGCATATGGCTACAAATTACGGCATGGTGCTTTGCGGTTTTGGGGCGGGTGCTGTTATTTCTTCCTACATAGCAGGGTATTACAAAAATATAGCGGCGCAGGACATTTCGCTGATGTTCCCCGCATTTGTTATTGCGGCACTTTGTGCGGTGGTCGGAATACTGTTAATTCTGATGTTAAAATTTGCGGGAAAGAAAAGGCAAGCCAAATAAATATTTGATGGACAAAAGTACGGTTACAAGTTATAATAGAATACATAGGATTTAAACATATTAAAAAACAGAGATTTTTGGAGTGGGTCATGGATTACATCAGTAAGGTAAAGGAAATTCATCAAAGCATACCGCTTGCAATGGTCAGCACATTCGGGTGCAGGCAAAACGAGAATGACAGTGAGAAGATTGCAGGCTTGTTCTCTGAAATGGGTTATGGGTTTACGGACGACCCGAAGAAGGCGGATGTTTTGCTTTACAATACCTGTGCAATAAGGGAGAATGCCGAGAAAAAGGTGTTCGGTCTTTTAGGGTCGGTTAAAAACCTAAAAGAAGAAAACCCTAACCTTATTATTGCAGTTTCGGGCTGTATGGCGGAGGAGGAACATGTTGTAAACCTTATTAAATCTACATATCGTCAAGTTGATATAGT